>NZ_JBNHGL010000160.1:0-6685 GCF_059091245.1 Arthrobacter sp. Y3225116 | reverse complement strand
GGCGGGGTGCTCGCGCGGCGCGGACACACCGAAGCCGCCGTGGACCTGTGCCGGCTGGGCGGGCGCGCGCCGGTGGGCGTCATCGCGGAACTCGTGCACGATGAAGGGGACATGATGCGTCTGCCGGCGCTGCGGGCCTTTGCCGACGAGCACGGGTGCCCGCTGGTTTCGATCGAGGACCTCGCCAACCACCTGGCCGGAAACCCGGACACCGCCGGCCTGCCGAAGGCGGCGAACCATGGACGGTAAGGACATCCGCGAAAAGACTCCGGCCGCCACGGTCGAGGGCGGGCCCGCGGTCCAGTTGCCCACGGCCTTCGGCAGCTTCACCGCCCAGGCGTGGACCGATGCCGCCACCGGCGTGGAGCACCTGAGCATCACCTCGCAGGTCAGTCCGGCGGCCGAACCGCTGGTCCGGCTGCACTCCGAATGCCTGACCGGCGACGTGTTCGCCTCCTACCGCTGCGACTGCGGCGAGCAATTGGAGCAGGCGCTGGCCATGATCGGAGAGCACGGCGGGACGGTCCTGTACCTGCGCGGGCAGGAGGGCCGCGGCATCGGCCTGGCCAACAAGATGCGCGCCTATGCCCTGCAGGAAGCCGGCGCCGACACGGTGGAGGCCAACGAGCAGCTGGGCCTGCCCGTGGACTCGCGGGACTACTCCGCCGCCGCCGCGATCCTGCGGGCGATGGGCATCGGCGCCATCCGGCTGCTGAGCAACAACCCGGCCAAGAGCAGCATGCTGGCGGCGCTGGGCATCGAGGTGGTCGAAATGGTGGCCGCGGAAGTTCCCTTCCGGGAGCAGAACCGCCGCTACCTGGAGACCAAGCGGGACCGGATGGACCACCGTTTGGCCGTCCTGCAGACAACACCCGTGCAGCAGAGCTGACGCCTGCGCCCGGCACGGCAAACACAATCAACCACCGACGAGAGTTTCACGAAGGAAGAACATGAGCGGACACGGAGCACCCACCATCGACATCACCGGCCTGCAGGCGGAGACCGGCGCGCTGAAGCTCGCCATCGTCGCCGCCAGCTGGCACACCGAGATCATGGACGGGCTGGTCGACGGCGCGCTGCGGGCGGCAACCGAGGCGGGCATCGGGGAGCCGGCCCTGGTCCGGGTGCCCGGGGCTTTCGAGCTGCCCGTCGCCGCCGCCCGGCTGGCACCCCACTATGACGCCGTGGTGGCGCTCGGCGTCGTCATCCGCGGCGGGACGCCGCACTTCGAGTACGTCTGCCAGGCCGCCACCGAGGGCCTGACCAGTGTCAGCGTGCAGACCGGCACGCCGGTGGGATTCGGGGTGCTTACCTGCGACACGGAGCAGCAAGGCCTGGACCGCGCCGGCCTGCCGGGCTCCAGCGAGGACAAGGGCCACGAAGCGGTGACCGCCGCCCTGGCGACCGCGGCCACGCTCCGAGGCCTCGGCGTCTAAAGCTCGGCGCGGAGTCCTTCGTCACAATGGGAACGGCGGTTTGCCGCGCTCACGCGCTCCTGACGTAGTCTAAAGGGCGTGAAATCCTTCGAATCCCTGTTTGCGGAACTGAGCGAAAAGGCGCAGCAGCGTCCGGAGGGCTCCCGGACGGTAGCCGAGCTGGATTCCGGCATCCACGGAATCGGGAAGAAGGTCGTCGAAGAGGCCGCCGAAGTCTGGATGGCAGCCGAACACGAGTCCGACGAAGCCGCCGCCGAGGAAATCTCCCAGCTCCTCTACCACCTGCAGGTCCTGATGATCGCCAAGGGCCTGCGGCTGGAAGACGTCTACAAGCATCTGTAGCGGGACGCCGCCCGTGCGCGGCGCCCCGCCCAGACCCAGGCCGATTCCACACTTGCGAGGCCCTGCTGCGGCCGAGACGATCCCAGAAAGACCACCATGCTGCGTGTAGCTGTTCCCAACAAAGGTTCCCTGTCCGAAGCCGCCTCCGCCATGCTGGGCGAGGCCGGCTACCTCCAGCGCCGCGACAGCCGCGAACTGGTCATGACCGATGCCGACAATGACATTGAGTTCTTCTTCCTCCGCCCCCGCGACATCGCCGTCTACGTAGGCTCCGGCACCCTGGACGTCGGCATCACCGGCCGTGACCTGTTCCTGGACGCGCAGGTCGAAGCCGTCGAGCTGATGAACCTCGGCTTCGCGGCGTCCACGTTCCGGTTCGCCGGCCCGCTCGGCGAGTTCACCAGCGCCGCGCAGCTGAACGGCAAGCGCCTGGCCACCAGCTATGACGGGCTGCTGCGCAGCTACCTGGCTGAGCACGGGATCGACGCCTCCGTCGTCCGGCTGGACGGCGCGGTGGAGTCCTCCGTGCGCCTCGGCGTAGCCGACGCGATTGCCGACGTCGTGGAGACCGGCAATACGCTCCGGGCCGCCGGGATGGAAATCTTCGGGGATCCCATCCTGAAGTCCGAGGCCGTGCTGATCGGCCGCGCCGGGGAGACCCCGCCCAACGGACTGGACGTGCTGATGCGCCGGCTGCGCGGCGTGATTGTTGCCCGCGAGTACGTCATGATGGACTACGACATCCGCAAGGACCTCGTGGACGCCGCCGCGGCGCTGACCCCGGGGCTGGAGTCGCCGACCATTTCGCCGCTGCGCGATACCGGCTGGGTGGCCGTGCGCTCGATGGTCCGCCGCACGCAGACCAACCGCATCATGGACGAGCTCTACGATCTCGGCGCCCGTGCCATCCTGGTCAGCACCATCCACGCCTGCCGCATCTGACTGCCCCGGAGTAAGCCATGACTGTTGCCATCCGTGTGATCCCCTGCCTGGACGTCGACGCCGGACGCGTGGTCAAGGGAATTAATTTCGAAGGCCTGCGCGACGCCGGCGACCCGGTGGAACTGGCGCACCGGTACGACCGTGCCGGAGCCGACGAGCTGACCTTCCTGGACGTCACCGCCTCCTCCGGCAACCGCGAAACGACCTTCGACGTCGTGGCCCGCACCGCCGAGGAAGTCTTCATCCCGCTGACCGTGGGCGGCGGCGTGCGCGAGGTCGCCGACGTCGACAAACTGCTGCGCTTCGGGGCGGACAAGGCCGCCATCAACACCGCCGCGGTCGCCCGGCCCGATGTGATCGACGAGATCACCCGCCATTTCGGTTCGCAGGTGTTGGTGCTCTCGCTGGATGCCCGCCGGACCGACGATCCGTCGGTGGCCTCCGGATTCGAAGTCACCACGCACGGCGGGCGCAAGGGCACGGGGATCGACGCGGTGCAGTGGGCACGCGAGGCGGCCGACCGTGGAGTGGGGGAGTTGCTGCTCAACTCCATCGACGCCGACGGGACCAAGGACGGTTTCGATCTGGAAATGATCCGGGCGGTACGGGCCGCGGTGAAGGTCCCGCTGATTGCTTCCGGCGGCGCCGGCAAGCCCGCGCACTTTCCGCCGGCCGTCGCCGCGGGGGCGGACGCGGTGCTGGCCGCCTCGGTCTTCCACTTCGGGCCCGACGACGCCATCGCGCAGGTCAAACAGGCGATCCGGGACGCGGGCTACCCGGTCCGCTGAGTCCGGGAGCCGGGGAAGCGGAAGTGTCAGAGGCCGATTTCGGCGCTGTCCAGCAGGGCCACGGCGTCGGCCTGGCCCTCGAAGGTGACCAGGGCATGCCTGGCCCGGCCGGAGGCATGCATCAGCAGTTCGCCCGGTTCGCCGACGATGGCCACCGAGACGGGTGCGCGCTTGGCCACGTGCCGCGGGCCGTCCGGACGCACCAGCACGATGCCCAGGTCCACTCCCCGGTAGAGCAAGGCTGCCCGCTTAATCAGGTCGCCCCACAGCGCCGCCGAATAATCCTCGTCCAGCGCCCGCGGCGCCCAGCGGTCGGTTGCCCGGCGGATGTCTTCGGTGTGGACGAAGAACTCCACCAGGTTGGCCAACGTGTCCACCGCCGGCACCCTGAACGGGGACCAGGCCGGCGGGCCGGCGCGGAAAGCCTCCACGAGCTTGGCGTAGCCGGCCGGTTCCCGGGCTGTGTCCGCCACCTTGCGGGTGGCCTCGTCCGAAACCCTGGCCAGCGGCTTAAAGGCCAGGCCGAGGGCGGCACCCACACGGTGTTCACGGATGTACAGATGGGCGGCCAGTTCTGCGGTCGTCCACCCCTCACACAGGGTGGGTGAATCCGGCCCGGCAGCCAGCAAGGTCTCGGCCAGGACTTCACGGGACGGATTTACGTAATGCATCACCTTGAACCTAGCACGAAGAAGTCGCCTGCGGGCCGAGAAATGTGTACGTGCGCCCGTGCCGGCGCGGGCGGGAGCCTCTGGGACTTGGCACTAGACTTGTAGGGATGCCTTCCGAGTCTGATTTCCCCGCAACAGTGCCGTCCGCCGCCGGCGCAACGGCCCTCGACCCAGCCGTCGCCGACCGGCTCAAGCGCGACTCCGCCGGCCTGGTCGCCGCCATCGTCCAGCAGTTCGATTCCGGTGAGGTGCTGATGCTGGGCTGGATGGACGACGAGGCGCTGCACCGCACCTTGACCAGCGGCCGCGTGACCTTCTACTCGCGCTCGCGCCGGGAGTACTGGCGCAAGGGCGACACCTCCGGCCACGTGCAGTTCGTCAAGTCGGTGGCCTTGGACTGCGACGGCGACGCCCTGTTGGTCCAGGTAGACCAGGTCGGCGCCGCCTGCCACACCGGCACCCGCACCTGCTTTGACGGCCGGGGCCTCGACGCCGTCGCCGGCCACGGCGCCGGACCGGACGGCAGCCAAGGAGCATCCGGCACCTGAACGGGCCCCATGACCACCGCAGTATCAGCCACTGAAGCGAAAGACAGATAACGCATGCAGGACCTTGGCGTCATCAGCCCCAGCCTGGAGGAATTCCGCGCGCTTGCCCGCGACCGCAGGGTCATCCCGGTCTCCATCAAGGTGCTCGCCGATGACCAGACTCCCATTTCCATCTACCGCAGGCTGGCCGATTCCCGGCCGGGAACCTTCCTGTTGGAGTCGGCCGCCGTCGGCGGGGTCTGGTCCCGCTATTCCTTCATCGGTGCCAACTCGCGGGCCACTCTGACGACCAGGGACGGGCAGGCGCACTGGCTGGGGGAGCCGCCGGTGGGCGTGCCGCGCACCGGCAACCCGGTGGAGGCCCTGCGCGCCACCGTGGAGGCGCTGCGGACCGAACGGTTCGACTCGCTCCCGCCGCTGACGTCCGGGCTGGTGGGATTCGTCGGCTGGGAGGCCGTGCGGCACTGGGAGAAGCTGACGTCCCCGCCCGAGGACGACCTGAACCTGCCCGAACTGGCCATGAACCTGGTCACCGACCTGGCCGTGCACGACAACGCCGAAGGCACGGTCACACTGATCGCCAACGCCATCAACTTCGACAACCGCGACGAGCGCGTGGACGAGGCGTGGCTGGACGCCGTCAAACGGGCCAAGCACCTGCTGGCGCAGCTCGCTGAACCGCTCGCCCAGCAGGTATCGGTGCTGGAAGACGCCGCCCTGGAAACCGCTGACCTGATGAACAGCGTGACCCACCGCTGGGCCCGGGAGAAGTATTTGGCGGCCGTGGACCGCGGCAAGGAAGCCATCGTCGACGGCGAAGTGTTCCAGGTGGTGGTCTCCCGCCGGTTCGAGGCCGAATGTTCGGCCGAGGCCCTCGACGTCTACCGCGTGCTGCGGAACCTGAACCCCAGCCCCTACATGTACCTGTTCAGCCTCGAAGACGCCGACGGCGTGGGCTACTCGATCGTGGGATCCTCCCCGGAGGCGCTGGTCACCCTGACCGGCGACGAGGTCATCACCCACCCGATCGCCGGATCCAGGCCCCGCGGGCACAGCGTCGAGCATGACAAGGAGCTGGCCGAGGAGCTGCTGGCGGACCAGAAGGAACGCGCGGAGCACCTGATGCTCGTGGACCTGGCCCGCAACGACATCTCCAAGGTCTGCACGCCCGGCAGCGTCGACGTCACGCAGTTCATGGAGGTGGAGAAATTCAGCCACATCATGCATCTGGTCTCCACCGTGGTCGGCCGGCTGTCTCCGGACAAGACCGCCTACGACGTGCTGGCCGCGACGTTCCCGGCGGGCACGCTCTCCGGCGCGCCCAAGCCCCGTGCCCTGAGGCTGTTGGACGAACTGGAACCGCACCGCCGCGGCATCTACGGCGGCGTCGTCGGCTACCTGGACTTTGCCGGGGACATGGACATGGCCATCGCCATCCGCTCGGCGCTGCTGCGCGGCGGCGTCGCCTACGTCCAGTCCGGCGGCGGGATCGTGGCCGACTCCCAGCCGGAGGCCGAGGCGCTGGAGACGGTGAACAAGGCGGCGGCGCCGCTGCGGGCAGTGACCCTGGCGGCGCGGCTCCACCCGGCCAATCCGGCACACGTACCGGTCAGGGGGCAGCAATGAGCGAAGAGAACTCCACTCCGGCCCGGGACGCGGCACCGGCGCCACGGCCGGGCGCCGCGCGTTGGCGGCGCAAGGGCACCGTGGTGCTCGCCGCCGTCGTGATATCGCTCGCCGCCTTTGGCACCACGACGCAAACCTGGCTTACGGCCCGATTCCCGGGGACCCGGGTACAGACCCCCGACGTGAGCGTGCCCGGCAGCGACGCCGCTACCGCGGTGACGGCCCTGGCGTTGGTGGCCCTGGCCGCCGCCTTGGCCGCTTCCATCGCCGGCCGCATCGCCCGCATCGTGATCGCCGTGCTGCTGGCGGCGGCCGGCATCGGCATCTCCGCC
>NZ_JBNHGL010000159.1:0-6799 GCF_059091245.1 Arthrobacter sp. Y3225116 | reverse complement strand
CGGCGCCTCAGCCGGCGCCGCGGCGGCCGCCGCGGCATACGAGGCCGAGATCCGACGATAGACCGGGGTCAGGAAGGCCAGCAGGGCGGCCACGATCATGACGATCCCGGCCACCAGGAACACCAGGGCGATGCCGCGGGACGTACCCTCGCCCAGGAGCGGTGCGAGCCGGGCGGCGCCGTCAACCGAGCGCGCGTACGGGATGATCCAGACTTGCGCGATCGGTGCGATCAGGAACGCGGTGATCGGCGCAGCCGCGGACTCGAATGCCATGGCGAATCCGAACACCCTGCCCTGCCGCTGCAGCGGAACCACCTGCTGGATGACCGTCTGCTCGGCGGCCTCCACGAAGGGCACCAGCGCGAGGTAGAGCCAGATCCCGGCAATGTACAGCCAGGCCCACTCGCGCAGCGTGAACACCGCGCCGAGGGCCCCCATCACGATCACCGCGATGAGCATGGTGCGCAGCGGATTGCGCCCGAGCCCGAACTTGCCGATCACCGCGCCGCCCACGATGAATCCGGTGGAGCCGAGCGCGAGGTACGCGCCCCACAGCTCCACGGGGAACAGTTCCAGCCCGTAGGGATCCATGAGCGCCATGTAAACCCCGCCGATGAAATTGTTGAAGGTGGAGAACAGGATCAGCGCGAACAGTCCGGCGATGGCCAGCACGGCGGCGAGGGAACCACGCAGGTCGAAGCTGCCGCGCGCGTCCGTGGCGGCCGCGCGCACCTCCTCGGGCATGCGCAGGGTGAGCAGGTGCAGGAAGGCGAGCGCCGTGAGCACCAAGGCGACGGCGATCGTCCCGCCCATGCCGAGCAGGCCTACCGACAGCCCCGACAGCACCGAGGTAACGATGAAGGTCAGGCCCTGCACCATGCCCACCAGCCCGTTAGCATTGGCCCGCCGCTCAGGGTCGACGAGGATCGTCACCGTGGTGGAGAGGGCAATGTTGCGCATGTTCTCCACCACCGCGCCGATCAGAATGATCAGGGAGAAGACCCAGAACCACGGCCGGGCGAGGTCCAGCAGCCAGGCCTGGGGTGTCAGCAGGAACATGGCCCCGGACAAAAGGAACATCACCAAAGTGAAGACGGCGGCGAAGCGCATCACGGCCAGCTTGCGGTAGCGGTCCACGAACGTGCCGAAGCTGATGCTGGAAAGCGCGATCAGCAGCATGTATGCCCCGCCGATCACCCCGGTGGCGATGACGTTGCGCGTCTCCAGGTACACCCAAAACGTCAACGCGAACCACAGGTAGCTGGTGGTGATGTTGGCCAAGGCCGTATTCACCAGGATCCCCATGAACGTGCGGTACCGCTGTGCAGGGCCGCGCACGGTCGTGTCGACTGCGGCTGGATCGACGAGGTTCGGTGCTTCGCCGTCCCCGATCGGCACCGCAGCACCGGCCGCCCCCGCGGTAAGACCCGCACCCTCCTGATGAGCCGGGGCCCCGGTAGGTCCCGGTTCCTGCTCGGTCATGCGTCCCAGTGTACTGACCAGGCCCAGGCACGGTCACGGCAAAATTTTGCTCAGCCGTGCCAACTCCCGGCGCCGGAAGGTGGCGGGTTATCTGCAGGTGCAGGTGCCTAACTGCAGGTGTAGGTGACGCCGTCCACGACGTGCGTGCCCGGTCCCAGCTCGCCACAGGCTTCCATGATGTAACCGATGCTGGCCAGCGCGATGATGATGAACAGCATCAACAGCACCGTGCCCACGGCGCCGATAATGATGCCGGCGAGCGCAAAGCCGTTCTTGGCACGCGCTCGCTTGGACTGCACCATGCCGATGATGCTGACGATCAGCCCGACCACCGTCAGCGGTCCGAGCAGGGACAGGACAAAGCCGACGATCCCCATGGTCCTGCCGGGAACGGGTTGTCCGGGACCGGGCTGTCCCGGGTACCCGTAAGGCTCGGTGGGCTGCTGGTATGCCTGGCCGGTGCCCTGCTGCGGGTAGGCGGGGTAGGCGCCCTGCTGTGGGTGGGCGGGGTAGGCGCCCTGCGTGGACTGCGGCTGCTGGGAGGCCGTGGGCTCGGGATGCTCCCCGTAGCCGTTGGGAGTAGACATGTGGTTCCTCTCATCGGGGCGTAAACGATTTATCGTTCCCCACCGAACACCCTATGTCCGGCGGCCCCGAATCAGCCCCGGCCCACCAGCGTGTCGACCTGTTCCAGCAGGGCATCCATCTCGCCGTCGGCCAATTGGTATTGCTGCGCATCCGGCGAGAAGAAGGTTGCGCTGTAGTAGAGGCCGTCGCCGATCAGCTTCACGGCCTGCGCCACCGGCCGGCTGCCCAGCGCCTGTTCCAAGGCGTCCAACCAGAGCTCCTGGATCCCGGCAAAGGTCCTCGCCGCGGACGGGTGGCCTTGCTGGACCAGGCGCGCCACGGCCACGATGGCCCGGTCCAGCGGCGAATCGACGAACCTGGACGTGCGCACGTAGTAGCGGGCCGCTCCTTCCGGGGCACTGATGATCTGCTCCGCGTCGGCGGCGGTCAGGGCGGAGAGCCGCTCGCACAGGGCGTCGACCATGGCCTCCTTGGAGGGGAAGTGGTACAGCAGCCCGCCCTTCGACACCCCCGCCGCCGCCGCGACGGCATCCATCGTGGCGGCTCGTTCGCCCTCTTTGATCAGGATGTCCTCGAAGTTATCGAGGATCCGGTCTCTCGCACTGGCCATTCACCCATCCTAGGACTCCCCCCACCGGCGGAGCCGCCACTTTGCAGGTAAACCGTCCAGACGGTACAGTAGGTCGAACTTCCCCGATTCCGAAAGACCCACCATGCTTACCGTCACCCAGCGCGCCGGGCGCCGAGAATGGACCGCCCTGGCAGTCCTGATGCTTCCGGTCCTGTTGGTCGCCGTCGACAACACGGTGCTCAGCTTCGCGCTGCCCGCGATTTCCCTGGCCTTCAGCACCAGCGGCACCACCCTCCTGTGGATCATCGACATTTACCCCCTGGTACTCGCCGGCCTGCTGGTGGCCATGGGCAGCCTGGGCGACCGGTTCGGCAGGCGCCGGATGCTGATGATCGGCGCGGCCGGCTTCGCCGCACTGTCCGCGCTGGCCGCTTTCTCCCCCAGCGCCGAACTGCTGGTTGCCGCACGCGCCGGCCTGGGCATCTTCGGGGCCATGCTGATGCCGGCCACGCTGTCCCTGATCCGGAACATCTTCACGGACCGGGCGCAGCGGCGCCTGGCGATCGCCATCTGGGCCGCCGGCTTCTCCGCCGGCGCCGCCCTCGGCCCGCTGCTGGGCGGCCTGCTGCTGGAACACTTTTGGTGGGGTTCGGTCTTTCTGCTCGCGGTCCCCATGCTGCTGCCCATGCTGGTGCTGACGCCGGCGTTCGTGCCGGAATCGCGCGATCCCGAGCCCGGCCCTATCGATGCGGCCAGCATCCTGCTCTCCGTCGCCGCCCTGCTCCCCGTTGTGTACGCCATCAAGCAGCTGGCCGGCGGCGGAGATCCGGCCGTCGCGGCAGCAACGTTCACCCTCGGCATCCTGGCCGGCTGGCTGTTCGTCCGCCGCCAGCTGGGCCGCGCCAACCCGATGCTGGATGTCCGGCTGTTCCGCCACCGCCCCTTCACCGGCGCCGTGCTGGTCAACCTGTTGGCCGTGTTCTCCCTGGTCGGCTTCCTGTACTTCGTCTCGCAGCATCTCCAATTGGTCCTCGGGCTCAGCCCGCTGCGGGCCGGCCTGGTCCTGCTGCCCGGCCTGGTGGTCACCATCACGGCCGGCCTGCTCGCGGTCCCGCTGGTGCGCCGGATTCCCCCGCACCGGGTGGTGGCCTGCGCCCTGCTGCTGTCCGCGGCAGCCTACGCCCTGGTGGCGTCGTCCCCGGACGCGTCGGCGGTAACCCTGATGGCGGCCTTCGCGCTGCTCGGCGCCGGAGTCGGCGCCTCCGAGACGCTCTCGAATGACCTCATTTTGTCCAGCGTCCCCGCCGCCAAGGCCGGGGCCGCCTCCGCCGTGTCGGAGACGGCCTATGAAGTGGGCTCTGTCTTCGGGACCGCTGTGCTGGGCAGCATCCTGGTCGGCGCCTACCGGCGGAACATCGCCCTGCCCGCCGGGCTGTCCGCCGAACAGCAGCAAGCCGCCGGCGAGACCCTCGGCGGCGCCATCACCGTTGCCGGGCAGTTGCCCGAACGCACCGGGTCCGCCCTGCTCGACTCCGCGGTCCATGCCTTCGACAGCGGCGTGACCGTCACCGCCGGGCTGGCCGCGGTTCTCATGGTCGCGGCAGCCTGGCTCGCCTTCCGAACGCTGCGCGTCCCGCAGCACCAGTGACGCGGGGACGCGGCCGGCCCGCCCTTGCGGGATACCCCTAGGGGGTATAGATTGGTGGCGTAGTCCACCAATTGAGGAAGCCATGAGCCACACAACACTGCCTGCGGAAACCGAAGCCGTCACTGCCCCCGCCGACGAGCACATCGGGCACGCCTACACGTCGGACAAGGAAGCGTACCTGCGCCGGCTCAAGCGCGTTGAGGGCCAGGTCCGCGGCATCGCCCGCATGGTGGAGGACGACAAGTACTGCATCGACATCCTTACCCAGGTCGCCGCCGTCAACAAGGCCCTGCACGCGGTAAGCGTTGGCCTGCTCGAAGACCACATCGGCCACTGCGTCATCGGCGCCGCCAAGGAATCCGAACTCAGCGGCGACCCGCAGATCGTCGAGGACAAAGTCAAGGAAGCCTCGGACGCCATCGGCCGACTGCTGCGCTGACCTCCCCGCCCAACACCTACCCCACCCCTAGGAGACTGACATGAGCACCACCACCATCAGCATCGACGGCATGACCTGCGGCCACTGCGTGGACGCCGTCACGGAAGAACTGCAGGCCCTCGACGGCGTCCGCGGCGTCAGCATCGAACTCAACAAGGGCGGAATCTCCACCGCGACGGTCAGTTCCGAGGCGGACCTCGACCCGGCCCAGATTGGCGAGGCCGTCGCCGAGGCCGGGTACACCGTCGTCGCGCAAAACGCCTAGGGGCAGACCGCCTTCGGCCAGTACGACGACGGTGCCCGCCGGCCGCC
The DNA here is from genome assembly GCF_059091245.1 of Arthrobacter sp. Y3225116. Classification (NCBI taxonomy): domain Bacteria; kingdom Bacillati; phylum Actinomycetota; class Actinomycetes; order Micrococcales; family Micrococcaceae; genus Arthrobacter; species Arthrobacter sp. Y3225116. The sequence goes on along the minus strand of NZ_JBNHGL010000159.1, from coordinate 1,759 downwards.
GTCGGCCCCCTTTTTTCGCGCGCCAGCGGACGCCCCGCCCCGCACGCGCGCCGCCCGCCACCACACGCAGAATCGAGTCAAAGACCAATGGCCTCCCATTCCGGCACCATGGATCCCGTAGCGGAGCCGAACCCGACCAGAACCGTCGAACTGGCGATCGAGGGCATGACGTGCGCCTCCTGCGTGAACCGGGTGGAACGCAAGCTCGGCAAGATCGAAGGCGTCCAGGCCAGCGTGAATCTGCCCCTGGAGTCCGCCGTCGTGCTCGTCCCGGACGGCGTCACCAACCAGCAGTTGGTGGACACGGTGAATGCCACCGGCTACAAGGCCCGGGTGAAACCGCAGCCGCGCTCCGCGCCCGCCCCACGGCGCGGGGAAACGGGCCACGGGCACGACGGGAACCCCGAGGCGGACCCCGGCCCCGGCGGCCGGGACCGGCACGACCGCTCCGGACCCGCCGGCCACGCTGATGACGGCGATCACGCCGGGCACGCCGATCACGTGGAGGGTGAGGACCACATGGCCCACGGCGGCACCGCCGGCCAGCTGCGTCCGCGCCTCTGGACAGCCGCCGTCCTGACCGTGCCGATCTTCATCATTTCGATGATCCCCGGCGCGCAGTTCCCGCACTGGGGCTGGGTGGCCTTCGCGCTCAGCATCCCGGTGGTGTTCTGGGCGGCCTGGCCGTTCCACCGCGCCGCGGCGATCAACGCCCGGCATTTCGCCTCCACGATGGACACGCTGGTGTCCCTCGGCGTGCTGGCGGCCTTCTTCTTCTCCGCCTGGCAGCTGGTCATGGATCCGATGATGACCGAACACGTGCACGGCGACATGACCGAGCACGCCTTGTACTTCGAGGTGGCCGTCGTCGTGGTCACGTTCCTGCTGCTGGGCCGCTATCTGGAAGCCAACGCCAAGCAGCGGGCCGGCGACGCCCTGAAGTCCCTGCTCAACCTGGGCGCGAAGGACGCTACCGTGCTGCGGGACGGCGCCGAGGTGAAGGTACCGGCCGCCGACCTGCTGCCGGGCGACATGATGGTGGTCCGGCCGGGCGAAAAGATCCCTACCGACGGCTACGTGGTGGACGGGCACTCCGCCGTCGACACCTCCCTGCTCACCGGCGAATCCGTGCCGGTGGAAGTGGATGTGGACGACACCGTCACCGGCGCCACCATCAACACCTCCGGCCGGCTGCTGGTCCGCGCCACCCGGGTCGGCTCGGACACCACGCTGGCGCAGATGGGCCGCCTGGTCAGCCAGGCGCAGGCGGGCAAGGCCCCGATTGCCCGGCTGGCCGACCGGATCAGCTCCGTCTTCGTCCCCATCGTGCTGGTCATCGCCGTCGTCACTTTCGCCCTTTGGATGGTCTTCGCCGGCGACCTGCAGGCGGCGTTCACCGCGGCCGTCACCGTGCTGGTGATTGCCTGCCCCTGTGCGCTCGGGCTCGCCACGCCGACCGCACTGCTCACCGGCACCGGCCGGGCTTCCCAGCTGGGCATCCTGATCAAGGGGCCGCAGATCCTCGAGGACACCCGGCACGTAAACACCATCGTGCTGGACAAGACCGGCACCGTGACCACCGGGCGGCAGGCGGTGGAGGGCGTGCTGGCCCTGGCGGACCGCAGCGAAGACGAGGTCCTGCTGCTGGCCGGCGCGGTCGAGGCCGGCTCCGAGCACCCGATCGCCCTGGCCATCGTTGAAGCAGCCCGCAAGGTCGCGGCACGCACCGCCACGCCGTCCGGCGCGACGGCAGGCCCGA
>NZ_JBNHGL010000158.1:0-6822 GCF_059091245.1 Arthrobacter sp. Y3225116 | reverse complement strand
CGGCGCGACCTGGCCGCTGGGCTGGTGCCCGCCCGCCGGGGCCGCGCCAATGCCACGCCGCTCCTGGTGCGGCTGCCGGGGCTGTTCCTCCGGCTGGAGCGCGGCAGCATCGTCAGTTGATCGCTCGGCCTATTCGTCTTCGCCGTTCTGACCGGGTCCCTGGCCCAGGCGGTGGTGGACAGTTACGAGTCACAGCCGCAGCTGGCCGCGGTGCTGGGCCTGGACGACAGCTCCGACTTCCTCCGGGCGGCCCTGGCCGCGTTCCTGAAGTATTTCGCCATGGCCGTGGCCGTGTTCGCCGTGATCTCCATGGGCAGGCTCGGCAAGGAAGAAGCCGACGGCCGAACCGGGGCCGTGCTCGCCGCCTCGGTGGGGCGGGCGCACTGGGTCCTGAGCGCGCTGCTGGTCACCGCGCTGGCCTCGGCGCTGATGCTCGTTGTCTCCGGGTTGGGCCTGGCCCTGGGTGCGCTCTCGGTGGTCGGCGACAGTTCGGTGATCGCGGGATTCGCTCCCGCCGGGCTGGCCTTCCTGCCCTTGATCCTCTGTTTCGCCGGTGCCGGCGCCCTCGCCTACGGGCTGCGCAGCGGCACCTGGTGGGTTTGGTTCCTGCTGATCGCTGCGCTGCTGGTGGGCATGTACGGGCCGGTGCTCAACCTGCCCGAGGCGGTGCTGGACGCCGAGCCGTTCGGACTGGTCCCGCGGGTACCGGCCGCGGACCTGGATCCGCTGCCACTGGCCTGGATGTCGGCGGTTGCCCTGCTGCTCACCGGCGGCGGGACGCTGGCCTTCCGGCGCCGTGACCTGGAGGCCTGACGGCGCTCGGAGGAGCGGCCGCGAATCCGCTGTGGCGCCGGAAAGGCCCCGCAGCCAGGTGTCGCGCGGCGCGGCAGCAAGCCGTTGTCACGCCGGCCAAGGGCGCAGCCGTGCTAAGGAGCTGCCGCGAACCCGGTGCGGCTATGCCCTGCCGTCCTGGTAGACGTCCGGAATGCCATCGTTGTCCGCGTCGACCTGTTCTTCGGCATGGATGCGCCGGTAATGCCGGTTGCGAGCGCGCAGCACCACCGCAGCCAGCAGTGCGGCCAGCAAGGACGCCGCGAGAATCGCCACCTTGGCGTGGTCATTGGCCGGCGTGCCGAGCCCGAAGCTGAGCTCGGCCACCAGCAGGGAGACGGTGAAGCCGATGCCGGCCAGCATGGAGATGCCCAACAGGTCGACCCACTTCATCGACTTGTCCAGCTCCGCCCGGGTCAGCTTGCTCATCAGCCACGTGGTGCCGACGATGCCGATCGGTTTGCCGAGCACCAGGCCGGCGATGACGCCGACCGCCACCGGATCGCCGAGGGCCGAGACGAACCCATCAACCCCACCCACTGCGACGCCGGCGGAGAAGAACGCGAAGACCGGGACCGCGAAGCCGGCGGAAACGGGCCGCACCCGGTGTTCGAAGATCTCGGCGAGCCCCGGACCCACTTCCGGTCCGCCGCTGGACTTGCTGCGCAATACCGGGACGGTGAAGCCGAGCACCACGCCCGCGATGGTGGCGTGGATGCCGGAGGCATGGACCAGGGCCCAGGCCACGATGCCGATGGGCAGCAGGACCGCCCACAACGCCACATGATGCTTCCCGAAGAACCTGCGGAACTTTTGGGCCAGGAAGGCGTAGAGGGCGATGGGTATCAGGGCGAGCAGCAGCGCCGGGACGTGAATCTCACTGGTGTAGACGAACGCAATGATGGCGATGGCGATGAGATCGTCCACCACGGCCAGCGTCAGCAGGAAAATCCGCAGCGCGCTGGGCAGGTGCGACCCGATGACGGCCAGGACCGCTACCGCGAAGGCGATGTCCGTCGCCGTCGGGATGGCCCAGCCGCGGATGGTTTCCGGGCTGCCCCAGTTGATGGCTGCGTAGATGACAGCGGGAACGATCACTCCGCCAACGGCGGCCGCGACCGGCACCATGGCCTGACGCGGGTTGCTGAGGTCCCCCGCGACGAACTCACGTTTGAGCTCCAGCCCGACCAGGAAGAAGAACACCGCCAACAGCCCGTCGGCGGCCCACGCCCCCAGGCTCAGCTCCAGGTGCCAGGGCTCGTAGCCGACGGTGAAGTCGCGCAGGGCGAAGTAGCTGTCTGCCGCGGGCGAGTTGGCCCAGATCAGGGCGACGACGGCGGCGGCCACAAGGAGGGCCCCGCCGACGGTTTCCTTCCGCAGGATCTCGCCGATTCGCAGCGCTTCGGCATAACTTCCGCGTCCCAACACCTTGGGTTTGGCGGATGATTCGGGGGTCTTGGCTGCCACAGCGGCTCCTCACGGGTCGACAATAGAATTTGCCGACCAGACTTCCCGGCGCACCGATTTTCCACCTTACCCGCGCATGCGGCGAGCACCAAAGCCGGGCGGCGAGCACCACAGCCGGACCGGCTAGCCCCCGGCCAGGACCATGGCCAGCAGCCCGACGACGGCGGAGAGCACGCCGACGGCGGTGAGGATCTTACCCAGCAGCAAGACAATCCGGCCCGGCCGCTCCGGTTCGGAGACCTGCCAGCGGTCCGGCCGCCGCGCGTCGTAGAAGACCAGCACGTCCGACCCGGCGGCCACATCGGAGCCCGTTCCGGTCGGGAAGACGCCCTCCAGGAAACCGTGCCGGGTGTCGAACCAGCGCACCCCGCGGCGCCGCCCGTCGTCGAACGCGACACCGTCGGCACGGTGCCACCGGGTCCCGGCCAGGCGGAGCACAGCGGCCACGAACAGCAACAGCAGTCCCGGAACCAGGGCAGCCCACGTCAGCACTTCGGACACCAGTCCGATCGACGCGGCAAGATCCGGCATGCACAGATCGTATGACACCTTGGGCATGCGGCGGGGAAAATGCTGCTGAACGTTGCACTGCCCGGAGCGCCAAGACAACGGGGCGGAGCCGGCAGGCGACGAACACGTGCCCCGGCAGACGGCAGGGCCCCTGCCAGGGTGGCCGTGCCACACCCTATTTTTTTGCCGGCCGGGCAGGTCCTGACGCAGCGGGAGGGCCAAACTGCATGTACCGTCAAAGGAGTGGCCTGCCGCGGTCGAACCGCTGCGGGCTTATCCGGTGGCGGCAGCGTCTGTAACGCCCGCCCATCCACGCCTACCATGGGTGACAGCAGCCCCTACTCGGGTTGGCGCCACTATGTTTCCGGAGGTTTTTTGTGACCAGCATGCCTGCAGTGCAGGACGCGTTTTACGCCGAGCCCGAACCCGACCGCGCGCCCGAGTCGAGGGTCGAGATCGCCTCGCCCGCCGCCGTCGTACGCCTCACGGAGCGCCCCGACGTGGTGATGGTCAAGGGCGGCTACGCGCTGGTCAACACCACCCTGACGCCGCACCAGGCCATGGTGGAGGACCTGCTGTTTGTCCGCAGGGCGCTGGACGGGGCGCAGATTCCCTACCTGCTGGTGCGCGGCAACGATGCCCGCCCGGTGGTGGCCGTGAACTGGGAGAAGCGCGACGAGCTGCGCGCGGCGCTGGTGGCCGCCTGCGCCGATGAGCCGTTCTACTCGCTGACCGTGGACGCGAACAAGAAAACGGCACGGCTGGTGGCTGACGGCGAGCTCGCCGAGGGCGACCAGGCACGCGCCTTCCGGCTGTACCGCCCGCGGATCGAGCCGACCGGCGGGCTGCGGTACGGCCAGGGCACGGGTGTGCAGGTGGAGCTGTGGCGCTGGGACAACGACCTGATCCACCTGCCGATCGAAAACTCGCTGACGCGCCGCACGCTGCCGGCCGCTGAGGCGGTGCGCGGCGAAGTGGAACGCTACGGGCACCGCTGGCCCACCATCGAGAACATGTTCGCCGACCACGCCACGGACATCGACTTCGAGATCGACATCGTCTTCTCCTGGGTGGACGGGAACAACCCGGAGTACCGCCGCTACCGGAACAGTTTCATGGAGCACGCCGTGGTGGGCGAGGGCGACGACGCCGAGGCGCGCTTCCGCCAGATCGACGAACTGCGGTACGCGCTGCGTTCGGTCTATATGTTCGCCCCCTGGGTCCGGCGCATCTTCATCTGCACGGATTCGCCGTTGCCGGCGTGGCTGGACGCGGAGCACCCGGACATCCGCGTGGTACGCAGCGAGCAGCATTTCCGCGACCCGTCCGTGCTGCCGGTGTTCAACTCGCAGGCGATCGAGGCGCAGCTGCAGCACATCGACGGACTGGGCGAGCACTTCCTGTACTCGAATGACGACATGTTCTTCGGCCGGCCGGTGGGTCCGGACATGTTCTTCTCCCCCGGCGGCATCACCAAGTTCGTGGAGGCAGACACCCGGATCGGGCTCGGCGACAACCACCTGGACCGGTCCGGTTTCGAGAATGCCGCCCGGGTGAACCGCAGGCTGCTGCACGACCGCTTCGGCAGGATCACCACCCGGCACCTGGAGCACTGTGCGGCGCCGCTGCGCAAATCCGTGTTGCTGGAGATGGAGGAAGAGTTCGCCGAGGAGTTCAAGACGACGGCGGCGAGCCGCTTCCGGGCCAAGGACAACATCTCGGTGACCAACTCGCTCTACCACTACTACGCGCTGCTGACCGGCCGCGCGGTGACCAATCCCGGCGCCAAGGTCGAGTACGTGGACACCACGATGTATGCGGGCCTGAAGCAGCTGGAAAAGCTGCTGCAGAAGCGAAACCGGGATTTCTTCTGCCTCAACGACGGCAGCTTCCCGGAGGTCCCGGCCGAGGAGCGCCAGCGGGTGGTCACGGACTTCCTGGCCCGCTACTTCCCGCTGCGTGCGCCGTGGGAGAAACCGCCGGCGGCGTAGTTTTCCGGTTGACGCAGCTTCCCGGGGCAGCGAAGTTTCCATGGCTAGCGTCGTTTCCCCGGTGGCGGGGTTTCCCCGGCTAGTGGTGTGCCGGCATCCGGCCCGGGCTCACGGCGTCGGGGATGACGACGGCGGCGGCCTCGAGCAGCTGCCGGGTCTGCTCCGCGGTGACCTGGCGGCCCACCGGCAGGCCGCCGCGCGCCGGAACCACCGAATGGACCACGGTCTCCTCGTAGACATGGATCATGTTGTAAGCCTGCGCGGCATCGCGGCCGCGAGTGCTGCCCGCGTCGGCGGCCAGATCCTGGGTGTAGCAGGTGGCGGAGGCGACGGACACCGGGATCCCGGCCACGGTGCCCGTGGTGGAATAGTGCAGGTGGCCGGCGATGATCGACTTCACGTCACTTCCGCGCAGCACCTCGGCCAGTTCGGCCTGGCCGCGCAGTTCCACCAGCACGGACAGGTCCTGCACGCTCGGCAGCGGCGGGTGGTGCATGGCCAGGATGGTCCCGTGCGGTGCGGGTTTGGCCAACTCATCGGCCAGCCACTGCAACTGCTCGTCCTCCAGCCGGCCGTAGTGTGCCCCCGGCACGGTTGAATCCAGGGTCATCACGCGCAGTCCGTTGACGTCGTATACCCGGTCCAGCGGCTCGGAGCCGCCGGGTTCGTCCAAGAGCATGGTCTTCAGCCCGGCACGGTCGTCGTGGTTGCCCATTGCCCAGATCACCTGGGCTCCCAGCCGGACGGCCGCCGGTTCCACGATCCGGCGGAGCCTGCCGTAGGCTTCCGGTTCGCCCTTGTCGGCCAGATCGCCGGTAAACACCAGGGCTTCGGGGCGGGATCCGGAGTCTTCCAGATCCTCGAAGATCTGCTCCAGCCTGGCTTCGCTGTCCACCGCCCCGTAGAGCCGGCCGTCGCCGCCCACTAAATGGGTGTCGCTGATGTGAAGTAAGAAATGGTTCGGCCGTGGATGCTCGGCCTGACGGAAGTCCATCATCTACCTTCTGTTGTTCGCCGGACGCCTGCTGTCCAGTCCACTACAAACCATCCAAACAGAAAAAAGCTGAACTGTGGATTAATTCGGCGCGGCAGTTACGTATATTGCGGCTAAGTTTTCTCCACGACGCCGAAATGGGCGGCGAACAGCGGGGCGAGCCCGCCGATCTGAATGGGGGTCATGGCCGCCCCGCGCAGGCCTTCCAGTCCGGCCAGTTCCCGGATGTCCAGGCCGCGCAGGTCGACGTGCGCCAGCTTCGCCCCGGTCAGGTCGAGCCTGCGGACCCGGCTGTCTTCAAAAGCCACCCGCCGCCCCGTCGCGCCGCCCAGATCGAGCTCGTCCACGATGCAGCCAACAAACCCGACGTCCTGAAGTTCGGCTCCGCGCAGGTTCACGTACCCCAGTTTGCAGTTGCGGAACTCCACCGACTCCCACTCGGATTCGTAGACCTCGGCCGACCCTAGGCGTGAGCCGTCGATCACCACCCGGCGGAAGCGCGAGCGTGGCGCACTGAACTCCGGTGCATTCAGCCGCTCGAATGTTACGTCCACGAAGCCGGCAGAACGCAGGTCCGCCCCGTCCGCGGAAACATCCAGGAATTCGCACTCCGTGAAGGAGGCACTTGCCAGCCGCCGGCCGTCCAGTTCCGCACCGGCAAAACGCTTCCCGGCCACGCGGGCCTCGGGAACCAACGCCGCTACCTGCCCGGCAGAGAGTTCCCCCATGTCCGGGGCGTCGAGGCGCGGCGTGAAGTCGTCGGGTTTAACCATCTACGGAGCATAGCCACAGTTCCGGCCATTAGCCGCCGTTCAATACGGTGATGGACACCAATTCGGGACGGTTCTCCCTGCTGTGTGCGAACAACCGGTGCGCATTCGCCCGGGACGGTGTTCCATGGGCAGCATGCATCTACTCGTCCTGGGCGGTACGGCCTGGTTGGGACAGGAAACCGCCGCCGCGGCGCTGCGCCGCGGCCACCGGGTCACCTGCCTGGCCCGTGGAACATCGGGCTCCGCTCCGGCCGGC
>NZ_JBNHGL010000157.1:0-6838 GCF_059091245.1 Arthrobacter sp. Y3225116 | reverse complement strand
GCCGGCGGCGGCCCCGCGGGCCTGAGCGGGTCGTCGTTGGGAAGCACCGGGCCGCCGGCTGGTCCGGTCTGGGCGTAGGCCGGCAACACTCCACGCGACGGCGTGGGCTCGAAGGCGACCCAGCCGATTCCGTTAAAGAAGAGCTCGGGCCAGGAATGGGCGTCCCGGGAATCGATCTCGAACTCCTCCAGCTCCGTGCCGGCACCGTCGTCAAGGACCGCACCGGTGGGACGCCCCGGCGCGTAGCCGACCGCCATCCGGCTGGGGATGCCCGCGACCCGGGCCATGATCGCCATCGTCGCGGCGTAGTGGATGCAGTAGCCGGACTTTTCCTCCAGGAACGCTGCCACGACCTCGAAACCGCTCTGGTCGTAGCCGCCGTCGACCGGAGCCTGTTCCGAGTATGCGAAGCCGGACGTCCGCAGATACGTCTGGATGGCCATCGCCTGTTCGTACGGATTCTCCAGGCCCGCCAGCACGGTCGCCGTGGTGTCTGCGATGACGTCCGGCATGCTCTCCGGCAGCTCGGAGAAGACCGGATCGACGACCGGGTTGGTCGACGGTTCCGATGCGCGCAGCGCTTCCCTGGTCAGCGCCGGCCTGACGCTGCGCACCTCGTACTCCTGGTTGGCGGTGGTGGTGCCGGACTCGCCGCGGATGTTGAGGGTGCGGGGATCCCAGCTCCACGTGCCGCGGATGCCCGTGACCCGCGCCGGAGCGTACGGGGCCAGCAGCCAGGGGCTGGTGAAGGATGACGTACTGATCCGCGTGGTGGTCACCTCTCCGTCAGCCAGCAGGTTCCGCACGCTCGGCACCTCGAGTTCATCGATGCCGGTGCGGCGGTGGCCGTCGAAGTCGCTCGGGCTCCAGCGTGCGCCGGTCAGGTTTTCCAGCGTGACCGAGCGCAGATAGAGCGGTTCCCCGGCATCCGTGGCATAGGTCATCCTCCCGAAGGCGCCGGGCCGCCGGAGGTTGTCGCCCAGGCTCACCACCGGGTTCAGGCCCGTCGGCGCGCCCCAATTGAGCCGCGAGCCCTCCGGGAACAATCCGGACGTGAAGCCCGGGATGGCCAGCGGGAGCACCAGCGACACCGCGAGACCGGCCGCAGCTATGCCGCAGGCGCGGCGGATCTGCTCGACGGAGGCCAGCCGGCCCCTGCCGCTGCCGCCGGCGGCAAGCCACTGCGCGCAGCCCAGCACCAGCAGGTAACCCGCCGCTGCGGCCAGGAAACCCGCCGCTCCGATACTGTTCGGTTTGATGATGGCCGGAACGATGGCCAGGCCCAGCAGGCCCAGGCCGCTGATGGCAGGCATCTGCAGCGGAACCGCCAGCGTATCCACCAGCAGGGCGATCAGCCCCACACCCACGCAGGCCGCCAGCGCGATGCCGTCGTTAACCAGCACCGGAGCGACCTGCGAGACAACGGTGTCCCGGGCTTCCTCCAACATGGGATCAAGGGCAGCGAACGTGCCGGGGCCGGGGATCACGCCCAGGAAACCGGTCGGCGCCAGGAACATCGCCGTGACCGACATGACCAGTCCGGCCAGTCCCAGCAGTGCCCCGGCCAGCGGCGACCAGTCCAGCCGGCGTGCCAGCCCCGTGCCCGCCTCGGTGCAACAGACAGTCACGGCGGCTTGGAACAGCCAACTCCAGCCCTCCAGGACCCCGTGCAGGCTGGCCGCGGTGAGCAGGACGGCGAGTGCGACGGCGGCGCTCATCAACCATGGTGCGACGCCGGGGGAGGGCGGCCGCCCGCCGCTCCGGCCGGGTGTGTCCGGGCCGCGGAGTTCCGCCTGCTTGTCGACCGTGAGGGTCACGTGACCGCTCCTGTTCCCACCGGATCGATCCGGTCGACCAGGTCGAAGTGCGCCCAGGCGGCCGGCAGCGAGGCCTTGGGGCTGACCGCCACGGCCCGCCAGCCGCCGGCTCGCAGCACGTCCATCGTCGCCCGGGCCTGTTGCGGCCGGTCGGTCACGATCAGGGCGAAGGCATGGGAGCCGAATTCGGCGGCCGGGGCCAGCAGGCGCGCTTCGCCGGCGCTGATCTGGCCCAGGACCGCGACCAGCGGCCCCTTGTACTTATGCGCCGCAAGTTTGTCCATCAGCCGGTCCCCGAACGCCGGTTCTGCCGGATGCCGGTCGGACTTCCGGTGGTCTTCGGCCAGCCCCAGCGCGGCCAGCCCCTCGGCGAGGTCCTGATAGCCCGCCGGCCCGTCGAATTGCTCTTGGCCGGGCGACGGGGCCGAGGGGGACTCCAGGACTGCCGCCCGGGCCTGCACGTCCAGGAAGCGGACCGTGTAGTTGCGCTGCAGGAAGTCGTTGGCGGCCGAGGCCACGGCGGTCACGGCCCACTCGAAGGAGGGCGAGGTGTGCAGCAGGTCCCCGTGCGGGTCGGCGCCATCGCCGAAGGAGGGCAGCAGGCCGGTGCCGTAGGCCGAGGCCCGGCGATCCAGCAAGATGGTCGCCTGCGGCGTGGTCACCGATTCTTCCTGGCGGACCATGAGCTCGCCGTGACGTGCCGTCGCCGCCCAGTGGACCCGGCGCATCGGATCGCCGTAGCGGTATTCGCGGGTCATCACGTCGTCGTCGCTGGGATTGGCCTGCCGCCGGGTGCTGGCCGTGCCGTCCGAACCCCGTGCGCCGGTCAGCGAGGTGGCCGGCAGCTCCACGGGGGACGGGGTCACCACCAACGGGCTGGTTTCGCCCAGCTGGTGCCGGTGGTTGGCCAGCCCGAAGGGGTCGGAGAAATCCGCCGTCACCGGTCCGATGGCGAACATCCCGCGCTTGCTGGATCGGAGCTTGTATTCGTACACGCTCGCCCCGGAACGGGACGGGTGCCGCGCCGGGAACCGGAAGGACGGGGCCTTGCCGAAGCGCAGCGGCAGCTGCTCTTCCATGTACACCAGCCCCGTCAGGCCGCCGCTGCGGCGCACCGACAACCGGACCTGGACCACGAGGCCGGTTTCGACGGCTGCGGGCCGGAACTTCCGCTCCACGGTGAACTGCGGCTTGAGGAGCACCATTGCCGCCGCGGCCAGCAGCGGCAGGCTGATCAGGAACACCGCCAGGGTCAGCAGGTCCCGGCGGCCCAGGATCTGCGCCAGCAGCAGTGCCAGCACGCCGGCCGCCAGCACGCCCCACCCGCGCAGCGTGACGTACCTGGTGGGGAGCCAGCCGAACGCGTCCATGGCCGTCAGGAAGAGGCGCGGCGGGATTCGCCGCCCACGGGAACCTTGGCCAGCACGGAGGCCACCACGCTGGAGGCGTCTTCGCCGGCCGTCATCGCCTTGCGGTCAAGGATCAAACGATGCGCCAGCACGGCCTCGGCAACGGAGGCCACGTCGTCGGGCAGGACGAAGTCGCGGCCGTCCAGGGCCGCCGTCGCCTTGGCCGCGCGCAGCAGCTGGAGCATGGCCCGCGGGCTGGCTCCCAGCCGCAGGTGCGGGTGTTCGCGGGTGGCCCGACCGATGTTGACCGTGTATTCCTTCACGGCCGGCGAGACGTAGACGTCGCGGACCATGGCCATCATGCTGCGTACCTCGCCCACCGTGACGACCGGGCGGACGGCCTCCAGCGGCGAGACGGACTGGTGGGTCTCCAGCATTTCCATTTCGGCGCGGGGATCCGGGTAGCCCATCGAGATCCGGGCCATGAAACGGTCGCGCTGGGCCTCCGGCAGCGGGTAGGTGCCCTCCATCTCGATCGGATTCTGGGTGGCGATCACCATGAAAGGCGTATCCAGCGGATAGGTGTTCCCGTCCACCGTGACCTGGTGTTCCTCCATGCACTCGAGCAACGCCGACTGGGTCTTGGCCGAGGCGCGGTTGATCTCGTCGCCGATGACGATGTTCGCGAACACCGGTCCGGGGCGGAATTCGAACCGGTGCATGTCCTGGTTGTAGATCGAAACACCGGTGACGTCGGAGGGCAGCAGGTCCGGCGTGAACTGGATCCGGTGCACGCTGCAGTCGATGGTCTTGGCCAGCGTCTTCGCCAGCATGGTCTTGCCGACGCCGGGCACATCCTCCAGCAGCAGGTGCCCCTGGGCCAACAGCACCGTCAGCGCCAGCCGTGCCGCCTCCGACTTGCCGTCGATGACGGTCTCGATCGCGGCCCTGATCCGGCCGCAGGCGTCGTGGAACTCGGTCAGCGCGAGGCCCTCACCGGCCTCCAGGCCCTGACCTGTCCCCGGCCCCGCTGGATCGGAGCGGACGGTCCCGGCCTCTGCCATGTGCTGCTGCGTATCCATGAAGTACCTTCCGGTGTGCCTTCCCCGAGGGCCGGTTGATCCAACCCTACTTGCTGGCTGTGTGATGCGGTAGACACGCGGACCCGGCCCGGCCGGCCCGCCGTCCTTCACGCCGGAACCGCGCCCGGCGCTTCAGTAGGCTGGAAACATGTCCAATCCCGCAGCCGCCGTTGCCGGCGAAACTCCTCCCGCCTACACCGCTGACAGCACCGCAGCCCGGACGACGGCGGAGCGGAGCCCCACCGAGGGGGACGGCCGGCGTCGTAATCTCAGCTATCCGCCGGCACCAGAGCCGCTGCCCGTGCCGGTGATGGACAACCACACACACCTGGACTTCCGCGACGGACTGGTGGCTGTCACGGTCCGGGAGGCGATGGACGCCGCCGAGGCGGTCGGCGTTGCCGGTGCCGTGCAGGTGGGCTGCGACCTGGAGTCCGCCCGCTTCACGCTGCAGGCCGTCCAGGCCGAGCCGAGGCTGCTGGGAGCGGTGGCCATCCACCCCAACGACGCGCCCCCGCTGGCCGACGCGGGGACGCTGGAGGAGGCCCTGGCGGAGATCGAGGCGATCGCCGCGCACCCGAGGATCCGGGCGATCGGGGAGACCGGACTGGATTACTACCGGACCGGCAGCGGAGGCCGGGGCGCCCAACAGGACTCGTTCCGCCGCCACATCGACATCGCCAAGCGGCTGGGCCTCGCCCTGCAGATCCATGACCGGGACGCGCACGACGACGTGGTGCGCGTGCTGCTGGAGGAGGGCGCTCCCGAGAAAGTTGTCTTCCACTGCTTTTCCGGTGACGCGGCGCTGGCCAGGACCTGCAACGAGAACGGCTGGCACATGTCCTTCGCCGGAACCGTCACCTTCAGGAACGCCGACGGCCTGCGTGAGGCCCTGGCGGTCGCGGAACCGGCCCTGGTGCTGGCCGAGACCGACGCACCGTTCCTGACCCCGCATCCCTACCGGGGACGGCCGAATGCCAGCTATCTGGTGCCCTACACCATGCGCGCCATGGCCGAGGTCCTCGGGAAAGACCTGGCGCAGTTATGCACGGAGGTGGCGGAAAACACGGGGCGTGTCTACGGCTCCTGGCAGCACGAATAACACGCGGGTAACTATCCTGGCCAGACCCGAAAGCGGGCATGCCGGGATGCCCGGACGGGGAAGCGACGCTCCCTGCCCGGTGCCGCCTGCTGCAGGCGCCGCTTGTCGCCATGTCACGTTTCGATTACGGTAGGTAGCTAATGGCCGGGGTCGGGGAAGGCAACCGGACATTGTGACACCTGTGGCGGTAGCCGTTGGACGTTCCGTTCGTACGCCCAAACAGCCGCCGCGGGTGCTGCCTGCACTCGCACCGTGCCGTTGAAGCCGGCACGTCCCTCGCGCGTGTCTTGATGTCCCCGTGCCCGGAAACTGCAACAGATTCGGGAACCGTGACAAACGCACTGAAGAACCGCTGGGTGAAGATCGCCGGTCAGGTCGTCGTCATGACCGCCTTGGTCCTTGGGCTGGTGGCTTTTGTGGGCAACAACAAGTCGGTCACGCTGACCGTGGACGGGCAGGCGAGCACCGTCAGCACGTTCGGTTCCACGGTTGCAGACGTCCTGGCCGAATCCGAGGTGCAGGTCGGCGAGCTCGACGACGTCACCCCTGCGGTGGAGGAAGAGATCACCGACGGTGCCAGCATCGAAGTGGTCACCGCCAAACCCGTGGACGTGAACGTGGACGGCGAGGCCTCCACCGTGCACACCACCGCCGCCACCGTCGAGGAACTGCTGGACGAACTGGCAGTCAACGACAAGTCGGCCCTGTCTGCGCCGTTGACTGCCGAGCTGGCCTCGGTGGGCGCGGTGACGATCTCGACGCCGAAGAACGTCACCATCGCGGTCGACGGCAAGACCCGCAAGGAAGTCACCACCGCGACCACCATCGGCGACCTGCTGCAGGAGCAGAAGATCAAGCTGGGCAAGGAAGACAAGCTCTCCGTTGCCGAGGCCGAGCCGGTGACCGAAGGCACCAAGGTCAAAGTGACCCGGATCGACCGCGAGCGTGTGGAGGAGGCCGAGTCCGTCCCGTTCGAGACGGCCACCACGACCAACTCCGCGATGTACGAGGACGAAGAGAAGGTCACCCGGGCCGGGGAGCCAGGCGAACGCGTCAAGGTCTACGAGGTCGTCCTCACCGACGGCAAGGAAACCGACCGGAAGCTGGTCAGCGAAAAGGTCACCCGCGAACCGGTCAGCCAGAAGATCACGGTGGGCACCAAGAAACGCCCGGCCAAGGTCAACAACGCCAACGTCGGCGGGACCTGGCAGGCGCTCGCCGAATGCGAGTCCGGCGGCAACTGGTCCATCAACACCGGCAACGGCTACTCCGGCGGACTGCAGTTCAGCGCAAGCTCCTGGCTCGGCGCCGGCGGCGGCAAGTACGCGCCCTACGCCTACATGGCCACGCCCTCCGAGCAGATCGCTACCGCCGAAGTGCTGCGCAGCAACGGCGGTTGGGGCCACTGGCCGGCTTGTGCCGCCAAGCTGGGACTGCTGTAGGCATCCCGCCTGCCGTCCACCGGCCTCGGGCCCGGGCTTCGCTGCC
>NZ_JBNHGL010000156.1:0-6999 GCF_059091245.1 Arthrobacter sp. Y3225116 | reverse complement strand
TCGGCTTGGGCGCGGCGGACGTCCCGGCGCGCGGCGGCCGGTAGCCGCCCAGCAGGAACCCCTCGATGAAAGCCTGTTGCAGCCCTTCCGGCAGGCCCTCGACGGTGCTGCTGCGCACCCGGTCGGTGCCCATCGTCGCCTTGGCCAGGGCGGCTCCGGCCTTGCGCAGCTCCGCCGCGCTGCCACTGCCCAGCCCAATCAAGACGAGGCGCTCAGGCAGCCGGGCGGAGCCGGGCGGCGCCGGCACCGCCAGCACTTCACCGGCCTTGCCGGAGATCCCGTGGACCTCCGCCAGGGCCGCCACGTCGGCGCCAAAGTCGGCTGCCGCCTCGGCGGCACCCTGGCGCGGCTGCGGTGTGGCCCGCTCAACGTTAGTTTCGCCTTCAGCGATGGGGACCGCCAGCACCGTGACATCCCCGGCGCCTTCGGCCGGGGACTGTCCACGGCCGAGGGCCGGAAGGGCCTGGACGCGCGCCATCTGCGGTTCAACCAGGGCCTGCTCCAGATGACGGGCGGTTTGTTCCTCTGCGGTGGAGGGAACGTGGTTCACAGCAAACGGTTCCTAGCCTGCCACGTCGCTGGTGACGCCGAGCAGGCAGTCCTTGAGGTTGCCGGCTTCTTCGGCATTCAGTTCCAGCACCAGACGCCCGCCGCCGTCGATGGGCACCCGCAGGATGAGGCTTCGCCCCTCCTTGGTCACTTCCATCGGACCGTCACCGGTACGCGGTTTCATCGCAGCCATCTGGGAATTCCCTTCCGCCATGGGGCAGCCCGATCGGTGATCGCCCTGCCCGCCAACCTCACATCGGCGGCCCTTCAGTTCCCCGGCCGCCATGTCCAACCACTACCCATTATCGCGTACATCACAACCGGGTGCTAATTTGCGCGACACGGGCGCACCGGCGCCGGCCGCCGCTAGGGCGGATAGTCCCCGCCGCCGGGCAGTTCGGCCCAGGACCAAAGCCAGGTGACCCAGACAATCTGCCCGGCCAGGAACATCACTGCCAGGCATGCACGGTAGGCCCGGCTGCGTGATACCAGGGCCGCCGCCAAGGCCAGCGGGAAGAGCGGAAGCAACAACCGGAAGGTGCTGGTCTGCGGATGAAGAAAGGCAAGCAGGTAGCCCAGGTAGCAGGCGCACCACAGCCTCAGGTCGGCCCCCATCTCCCGGGCCGGCCGGGAGCAGAGGACCCAGGCCGCCGCGGCCACCAGCAGCAGCGGGGCGATCATTCCGCCCAACAGCCCGAAAAGGTTCACGCCCATGTCGAACCACGGCTTGAACAGGATCAGGGCCTCGCCCCGCCAGGCGGTCTCGGTATCGGTGTACGCGGTCATCTCGCCCGTGACCGACCAGGCCAGCACCGGCCAGGCGAGGGCTGCGGCACAGCTGACCAGCGCCAGCGCTGCCGCGCGGAGGAATTCCGGGGTCTGCAGCGGATCGGTGCGGCGCTGCTTGATCCGCCACAGCAGGTGAAGGCCTGCGAGCGCCGCGAACGGCACGCCGACCGGCCGGGAGAGGCACATCAGCACGACGACGGGAATCGCCAGCAGGTACTTCCGCCGCACCAGCAGCAGCAGCGCTCCCGCCAGCAGCGCCAGATTCAGCGATTCGGCGTACGGCACCTGGAGGATCGGCGAGACCGGAAAGACCGCCACGAAGAGCACGGCCCACAGCGCGGTGCCGTGGGGGGCGTAGCGACGGAAAAGTTTGTAGATGAGCAGCACGGCGGCAAAACCTGCGAGGGTCGCAACCAACGGTGCCAGCAACTGCCACCCCAGCCCGGTGCCCGCCGCCAGGATGCGGACGATGCCGGGGAAAAGCGCGTAGAACGCCCACTGGTTTTCGTCGACCCGCCCGTCCTGGCCGCGGGGAATATCGGCGGGATACCCCTCCTGGTAGACCTGCTCGTACCAGGCGCTGTCCCAGATTCCGATAAAGGACAAATAGTCGGGGTGCGGGCCAGTCCACGGATTCGGCCCCTGCTGGCGTGCCACCGCGAGGAAGACCAGCAGCGAATACACCCGGGAAAGGGCGTAGAGCACGCAGACCTGGACCCACCACGGCCACCCGGAGATCCGCCGGCGCCAGAAGGAAAGCTCCGCGTGCACGGCCTCCCGAAGCACGCGGGTGCGCGCGAGGCGGTCCTGCACCCCCGTCATCCTTCCCGCGCCGGGTGGGCACCGCCGTCGTGCTGTGGCTGTTCTTGGCTCAGTTGCCGGATCAGGCGCTCCTTGGCTCCCAGCTCGGCCCGCAGGACGTCCAGCACTTCGTCCACCTGGTCCATCCGGTAGCCCCGCAGGGCGGTGGAAAACCGGACACTGTCCAGGTCTTCGGCACGGGGGTGTTCAGGCAGCAAGACCGCCGGCAGTCGCGCCTCATGCTCGCTCAGGCCCTGGAGCGCGGCCACGTGCCCTCGCTCCCATCCGGTGCCGGCGCCCCCGCCGCCCGCGCCGTCGGCGGCCGCCTTCCTCCGGCCCCGCCACCCCGACGCGGCGACAGCGGCCGCACCTGCAACGGCGATGGCAAGGAAAACCAGGAATGCGCTCACAGCACCATCGTGCCAGAGAGGACGTCCCGCCGGGTCAAAATCCGGAGCGGGCGGACAACCCGGAGATGACCTGCTCGACTGCCTCCTCGGCCGTATCCACCACGCTGACCAAGTCCAGATCGGCCTCCGCTATCATCGCTTCGGCCAAGAGCGTGTTGCGGATCCAATCGATCAGCGGCGACCAGAATGCCGTGCCCACCAACACGATCGGGAAGGACGTCACCTTCTTCGTCTGGACCAGCACCATGGCTTCGAACAGCTCGTCGAGCGTGCCCAGCCCGCCGGGGAGCACGATGAACCCCTGCGCGTACTTGACGAACATGGTCTTGCGGGCGAAGAAATACCGGAAGTTGATGCCCAGGTCCACCCAGTTGTTGAGCCCCTGCTCGAACGGCAGTTCGATGCCCAGTCCGACCGACACGCCGCCGGCCTCGCTGGCCCCCTTGTTGGCCGCCTCCATGGAACCGGGGCCGCCGCCGGTGATGACCGCGAAATTATGCCGGACCAGCAGCTGCCCGATCTCCTCGGCGATGGCGTAGTGCTTGCTGCCCTGCCGGGTGCGGGCCGAACCGAACACGCTGATCGCCGGGCCGAGGTCGGCCAGGGTGCCGAACCCCTCGACGAATTCGCTCTGGATCCGCAGCACGCGCCAGGGATCCGTGTGCGTAAACTCCGCCCGGTCCTTGGTGTCCAGCAGGTACTGGTCGGCCTGCGGGATGTCCGCCTGGCGGCGCCGCAGCTCAACCGGCCCCTTGAAACGGGTTTTCGGTGCGCCCGGAAGTTGCGACGGGAGCGGGATGTCTTGCTGGTTTGTCATTTCCCAAGGCTACAGATTCGCCGGCCATCCGTGGCGGTTTCCCCTGTTTCGGTGACAATTCGGCGTATGCGCGGTCCCGGGCGCAGGTTGCTCTTAAATCACGATTCCGGCGGTTCGGTCGCGAATGCATTGCTTGAAGGGAATCTTTCGCTAGATTCATTCCATGACCAGTGACGCATCGCACAGTAAAACGCCGCCTGCCGCTCCGGCGGCGGCAACCCGAGCCACGTCCGCCGCGCCGGCGGGTCAGCCGCTGGTGTCCCTAAAGAACGTCAACAAGCACTTCGGATCCCTCCATGTGCTGAAGGACATCAACCTGGAGGTCACCAAGGGCGAAGTGGTGGTCGTGATCGGGCCGTCGGGTTCCGGCAAGTCCACCCTCTGCCGGGCGATCAACCGCCTGGAGACCATCGACGACGGCGAGATCCTGATCGACGGCGAGAAGATGCCGGCCGAGGGCAAGGCCCTGGCCAAGCTGCGGGCCGACGTCGGCATGGTGTTCCAGTCCTTCAATCTCTTTGCCCACAAATCGATCCTGGAGAACGTCACCCTGGGACCGATCAAGGTCAAGGGGATGAAGCAGTCCGAGGCCAAGGAGCTGGCCATGAGCCTGCTCGAGCGCGTCGGTGTGGCCAACCAGTCGCAAAAGCTGCCGGCCCAGCTCTCCGGCGGCCAGCAGCAGCGCGTGGCGATTGCCCGGGCACTGGCCATGAAGCCGAAGGTGATGCTCTTCGACGAGCCCACCTCGGCACTCGATCCGGAAATGATCAACGAAGTGCTCGACACCATGGTGCAGTTGGCCAGGGAAGGCATGACCATGATCGTGGTTACGCACGAGATGGGCTTTGCCCGCAAGGCAGCAGACCGGGTGCTCTTCATGGCCGACGGCCAGATCGTGGAGCAGGCCACCCCGGAAGAATTCTTCACCAACCCGAAGAGCACCCGCGCCAAGGACTTCCTGGGCAAGATCCTCGAACACTGACCCCCACACCTGGCCTTCCACTGACGGAGGGCCGACAACGCAAGGAGAAAACATGCGAAAGACCCGTTATGGAATGGCTGCCATGGCAGCCGGAGCCGCGCTCGTGCTGTCTGCCTGCGGCGG
Source organism: Arthrobacter sp. Y3225116 (assembly GCF_059091245.1). Lineage (NCBI taxonomy): Bacteria > Bacillati > Actinomycetota > Actinomycetes > Micrococcales > Micrococcaceae > Arthrobacter > Arthrobacter sp. Y3225116. Next base: position 2,528 of record NZ_JBNHGL010000156.1, on the reverse strand, counting down.
TGGCGGCGGCACAGGCGGCGGAGGCGGCGGCGGCGAGACTGCCGGCGGCGGCGAAGGCGGCGGCGAAGGCATCCGCGTCGGCATCAAGTACGATCAGCCCGGCCTGGGCTTTTCCTCCGGCGGCCAGTTCTCCGGCTTCGACGTGGACGTAGCCAAATACGTGGCCAACGAGCTGGGCTACTCGGAGGACCAGATCACATTCGTCGAGTCGCCCTCGGCGAACCGCGAAAACATGCTCGCCAACAACCAGGTGGACATGATCTTCGCGACGTACTCCATCACCGATGAGCGCAAGCAGACCGTCGACTTCGCTGGACCGTACTTCGTGGCCGGCCAGGACCTGCTGGTCCGGACCGACGACACCGAAATCACCGGCCCGGATGCCCTTAACGGCAAGAACCTCTGCTCGGTGACCGGCTCCACCTCCGCCCAGCGCATCAAGGAAGAGCACGCCGCCGACGTGAACTTGGTCGAGCGGCCCAGCTACGCCGAGTGCGTGACCGCCATGCAAGGCGGCCAGATCGACGCGGTGACCACCGACGACATCATCCTGGCCGGACTCGCGGCGCAGCCGAACAACGCCGGCAAGTACAAGGTGGTCGGCAACCCGTTCTCGGAGGAGAACTACGGCGTCGGCCTGCCGAAGGGCTCGGAGCTGTGCGCGGACATCAACGCAGCCATCAACAAGATGGTCGAGGATGGTGCCTGGGAAGAAGCCCTCAAGAAGAACACCGAGGGCGTGGACTACTCCTACAACAAGGACCTGAACCCGCCGAAGCCGGGCGAAGCCTGCGCCTAGCAACATCCGTTGTGGGGCGGGGCTCCCCCGCCCCACAACATGATCTGCCTCTTCCCACCGAAAGGGGATGGACAGTTTGTCCGAGTATTTCCAGAGCTACCTGACGGCGCTGGAGACCTACGACGTCGTCGGAGCCTTGTGGGTCAATATCCAGCTCGCTTTTTGGGCCGCCCTGGGCTCGTTGGTGCTGGGTACCGTCCTGGCCCTGATGCGCATCTCACCGGTACCCAGCTTCCGCTGGGCCGGCGCGGCGTACGTCAACGTCTTCCGCAACACGCCGCTGACCATCATCATGGTGTTCTGCATCCTGGTGGCGGTCTTCCAGCTCCAGATGAACCTCTCCGGCGATTTCGACTTCAACTTCTTCCTCTGGGCCATCGTCGGGCTGTCCATCTACCACGCGGCCTTCGTCTGCGAATCCATTCGCAGCGGCGTCAACACCGTGCCCCTGGGACAGGCCGAGGCCGCCCGCGCCATCGGGCTGAGCTTCCTGCCGGCGGCACGGATGGTCATCCTGCCCCAGGCCTTCCGCGGCGCCGTGGCGCCACTGGGCAACACCCTGATCGCCCTGACCAAGAACACCACTGTGGCAACGGCGGCGTCGGTCGCCGAATCCGCCGGGCTGATGAAAACCATGATCGAGTTCCGGCCGGATGTCATCATGGCCATATTCGCGACCTTCGCCGTCGGCTTCGTGATCATCGTGCTGCCGATCGGCCTGATGACCACTTGGCTTTCCAAGAAACTGGCGGTGTCACGATGAAAATCCAGCAGAACGTCCTCTTCGATGCGCCCGGCCCGAAGGCCCGTGCGCGGATCATGGTCACCAACGTCATCGGCATCCTGCTCTTCCTCGGCGCGGCGATCTTCGTCATCGTCGGATTGAACGACAAGGGCCAGCTGGCATCCGAGCTGTGGACGCCCTTCCTGACCGGCGAGGTCTGGCAGTTCACCATCCTGCCGGGCCTGATGAATACCTTTAAGGCCGCGGCAGTCTCGATCCTCACGTCCGTAATCTTCGGTTTGCTCTTTGGCGTGGGCCGGCTCGCCTCGAACGGCCCCCTGCGGTGGCTCTGCGGGGTGATCGTCGAACTCTTGCGGGCTGTCCCGGTGCTGCTGATGATGATCTTCTTCTGGCTCCTGTTTGGGCAGCTGAGAATCGGCACCCCTGCCGACATCCCGTTTTACGCCGTCGTGACGGCCCTGACGCTGTACAACGGATCGGTGATCGCCGAACTGGTCCGCTCCGGCGTGTTCGGCCTGCCCAAGGGCCAGCGTGAAGCCGGCATGGCGATCGGCATGAGCCGTGGCCAGTCGTTGCGCAGCATCGAACTGCCGCAGGCGCTGGTGGCCATGCTGCCTGCCCTGGTCAGCCAGTTCGTGGTGATCTTGAAGGACTCCGCCCTCGGCTACATCATCACGTACTCCGAGTTGCTGCGGTCGATGCAGATCTACGGCTCCGCCGGTCCGATCCTGCAGTCGCTGACGATTGCGGCCGTCCTCTTCATCATCGTCAACTTCGCCTTGTCCTGGGTAGCCAACTGGCTCTCCAAGTTCCTGAGCAGCCGGACCGCGGGCGAGACCGCGCCGCTGACCACGCAGCCGATGGCCGTCAAGGTGTGACCGGCTGCCGCTGACCGCCGACGGGGAAGGGGAGGATGCCTGCGCGTCCTCCCCTTCCCCGTTCCCGGCGGCCCTGTTCCCCGACCGCGGCGTCCCCCGCCGCCCC
>NZ_JBNHGL010000155.1:0-7017 GCF_059091245.1 Arthrobacter sp. Y3225116 | reverse complement strand
CCTCCGGCTGGCCGAGCGCGACGGCGGTGAGTGGCGGGCCGCCGTTGACCTCCGCCCGTACGCCTTCGGCGAGACCGAGCTGTGGGTGGCCAGCGACCTCGGTGCGCACCAGCGGCCCGGCGTCCTCCGGCACGATCACGTCCTGGGCATCGGCCAGGCCTCGCTGACGCTGGCCCAGCTGACCGTCCGCTCCGAGGTGGAACGTGCCCTGGACCTGGGCACCGGGTGCGGGATCCAGCTCTTCCACCTGCTGGGCCACACCCGCCACGCCACCGCGACGGACATCTCGGAGCGGGCGCTGGCCTTCACCCGGTTCAACCTCGCGCTCAACGCCGGCGCCCTCGGGCTGGACCCGGACAACCTGGCGGAGCGGGTCAGCCTGCGCCTGGGCAGCCTGTTGGAACCGGTGGCGGGGGAACGGTTCAACCTGGTGGTGTCCAACCCGCCGTTCGTGATCACACCGCGCCGCCCTGCCGAACGCGCCGAGGAGCAATTCACCTACCGCGACGGCGGACTGCCCGGCGACGACATCGTGGCCTCCCTCTTCCGCTCCCTGCCCTCGGTGCTGGCCGACGGCGGCGTCGCGCAGATGCTGGGCAACTGGGAAATTACGGCGGGCGCGGGCAGCTGGCACGCCCGGTTGGAGCAGTGGCTGGCGCCGGACACCGACGCCTGGGTCATCCAGCGGGAGCAGCTCAGCCCGGCGCAGTATGCGCAGACGTGGCTGCGGGACGCCTCGGTGAACCGCGACCCGGAGCTGTTCGAATCCGCGTACGCCGCCTACCTGGACGATTTCGCGTCCCGGGACGTGGAGGCCCTCGGCTTCGGGCTCGTATGGCTGCGCCGCTGCCTGCCGGAAACCACGGCGGCCGCTGCAGGCGCAGGGTTGCTGCGGCGGTTCGAGGAGATCACCTATCCGATCGAGCAGCCCATCGGCCCGCACCTGGCCGCTGCGGTCGAGCGGGCCGATTGGCTGGCCGAGCACGCCGCGGACTTTGGCAGCCAGCACCTGCGGGTGGCCGAGGACGTGACCGAGGAGCGGCACCAGCGGCCCGGTGCCGAACACCCCGGCGTCATCTTGCTGCGCCAGGGCGCGGGGCTGCGCCGGACCAACCTGATGAGCACCGAGTTGGCCGGGTTCGTTTCCGCCTGCGACGGCGAACTGGGCGTGGACCAGATCATCGGTGCGCTGGCGGCGCTGTTGGGCCGCGAGGAGCCGGACTTCGCCCCGCAGTTGTCCGCCGAAGTGCGGAACTTGGTGGCAGACGGCTTCCTGGTGCCTGCCGGCGGATAAAAGGGAATCGTTGCCGGATTGCAGTCCGGGATTGGCCCGCAACCCCGCCCGGCAGCCGTGACCGGCATTACACTTACTGATCATGACTAAGGCTTCAACCACCACGACCGGCCGGGCGGTCAAGGCAGCGGCGGCCACTCCGGCCGAACCGGCAGCCGGAGACAGGGTCAATATCTCCGACGCCCGCGCCATCCGTGCCCTGGCCCATAACGTGCGGTTGAAGGTCATCGAAGAGCTCTTTGATACGCAGCAGCCGGCCACCGCCACGGAATTGGCGCAGCGGCACGGACTGACGCCCAGCGCCATGAGCTACCACCTCCGGGCGCTGGAAAAGTGGGGATTCGTCAAACGGTGCGTGAACCAGGGCGACGGCCGCGAACGGCACTGGCAGGCCGCCGCCGGACGCCTGGACGTGACCAGCGTGGCGGACAGCCGTGCCGCCACCATGGGCGTGGTGGATGTGGAACTGAACGACCTGCGCGAACGCCTGTCCAAGTACGTCAAACGGGACAAGCAATTGCCGAACCCGGACACCTGGCGGCAGGAAGGGCACCTGGCGGCGCTCAGTACGGGACGGTTCTACCTGACCGAGGAACAGCGGAAGGACCTCGGCCGGCGGATCGGCGAGATCCTGCTGGAATTCAGCCCGACCACCAATCCCGAAAACCGGGGCGAAGGGGCGGAAAAGCTTTACTATGTTTTCTCCTTCCTGCCCGGCGACATCGACAACGATTAGGGCCCTGCGGCGGGCATCGGCGACGGTCCGCGGCCCCGGAGGCGGCCGGCTGCACGCGCTGGCGTTTTCTGTTTCGCGGTACTGTTGCGGCTAACCTAGTGCTGACGGTCCTCCACCCCGCCGGGTTGGGGGACGTATTTACAAGCGCATCAACACCCTTTCTTTACGTAGGAGCACAGTGCCAGCCAAGGCCCGCGAAAAAACCGGCAAGAAACTCGTCATCGTCGAGTCCCCGGCCAAGGGCAAAACCATCGCCGGGTACCTTGGCGAGGGCTTTGAGGTCACGGCTTCCATGGGGCACATCCGTGACCTGCCCCAGCCCTCCGACCTGCCGGCCGAGCTGAAAAAGACGTCGGTAGGAAAGTTTGCGGTGGACATCGAGAACGATTTCGAGCCGTATTACGTGGTGTCTCCGGACAAGAAGAAAAAGGTCTCCGAGCTCAAGTCGATGCTCAAGGACGCCGACGAACTTTATCTGGCAACTGACGGTGACCGCGAGGGCGAAGCCATCGCATGGCATCTGCTGCAGGTGCTGCAGCCCAAGGTGCCCGTGCACCGCATGACGTTCAGCGAGATTACCCGCGAAGCCCTGCAGCGCGCCCTGACCGAGGTCCGCGAGGTGGACACCGACCTGGTCGACGCCCAGGAGACCCGCCGCATCGTGGACCGGCTCTTCGGCTACGAACTCTCGCCGGTGCTCTGGCGCAAGGTCAAGGCAGGGCTGTCCGCCGGACGCGTACAGTCCGTGGCTACCCGGCTGGTCGTCGAGCGTGAGCGCGAGCGGATGGCGTTCCGGGCGGCCTCCTACTGGGACCTGGTGGCAACCGTGGCGCCGGAGGACGCGGCCAAGGGCGGAGTGTTCAAGGCGAAGCTGGTTTCGGTGGACGGCAGCCGGGTCGCCGTCGGCAAGGACTTCAACGATCTGGGCCAACTCAAGGCCCGCTCCGCCGTCCATCTGGACGAGGCGGCCGCCACCGCGCTGGCAGACTCCCTGCGCAGCGCCAGCTTCTCCGTCCGCGCGGTAGAGAACAAGCCCTACACCCGCCGGCCGGCGGCGCCGTTCACCACCTCCACCCTGCAGCAGGAGGCGGCCCGCAAGCTCCGGTTCTCCGCCCGCTCGACCATGCAGGTGGCGCAGAAGCTGTACGAAAACGGCTACATCACCTATATGCGCACCGACTCGCCGGCGCTGAGCGACCAGGCCGTCAACGCCGCGCGGCGCCAGGCCTCAGAGCTGTACGGGCCCGAGTATGTCCCGGATGCCCGCCGCGTCTACAAGGGCAAGGACAAGAACGCCCAGGAAGCCCACGAAGCCATCCGGCCCGCCGGTGATTCGTTCCGCACGCCCGGCCAGGTCCGCAGCCAGCTTTCCAGCGACGAGTACCGGCTGTACGAGCTGGTCTGGAAACGCACGGTGGCCTCGCAGATGGCCGACGCCAAGGGATCGACGTCGACCGTGCGGCTCGGCGCCACGGCCGGGGACGGGCGGGACGCGGAGTTCACCGCATCCGGCACCGTCATCACGTTCCCCGGTTTCCTGGCCGCCTACGAGGAGGGCAAGGACGCCGGACGCGAGGACGAGGACGATGCCACCGGCGGGCGCCTGCCGAACCTCGCCAAGGGTGACGCGCTGGACGCACAGGCGGTCGACGCCGTCGGGCACGAGACATCGGCACCGCCGCGCTACACCGAAGCATCGCTGATCAAGACGCTGGAAGACCGCGGCATCGGCCGTCCGTCCACCTACGCCGCCACCATCTCCACCATCATGGACCGCGGCTACGTCCGCACCCGCGGCTCCGCCCTGGTGCCAAGCTGGATCGCGTTCTCCGTGGTGCGGCTCTTGGAGGAGTACTTCAGCGACTACGTCGACTATGACTTCACGGCGGAACTCGAAGAGGGCCTGGACCGCATTGCCCGCGGCGAGGCCAGCCGGACCGAGTGGCTCTCCGGCTTCTACTACGGGGACCGCAAGGAAACCGGCCTGAACACCGTGGTGAACGACCTGGGCGAAATCGACCCGCGCCGGATCAATTCGATCGAGATTGCCGAGGGCATCACCCTGCGGGTGGGCAAGTTCGGCCCCTACCTGGAACGCAACGGCGAGGGCGACGGCGAGGAGCCGGAACGGGCCAACGTCCCCGACGACCTGGCTCCGGACGAGCTGACCCCGGAGAAAGCCCTCGAGCTGATGGAAACCCAGGGGCCGGGCGAGCGCGAGCTTGGCAAGGATCCGGAGACCGGCCGGACGATCGTGGCCAAGGAAGGCCGTTACGGCGCCTACGTCACCGAAGTGATCCACGAGCCGACGGCCGAGGAACTGGCCGCGCAGCCGGTGGAGTACTACAAGAACGGCAAGCCCAAGCCGCCGAAAAAGCCCGCCAAGGTCAGGCCTCGCACCGGTTCCCTGTTCAAGTCGATGAGCGTGGACACCGTCACCCTCGAGGACGCGCTGAAGCTGTTGAGCCTGCCGCGAGTGCTTGGCACCGATGCCGAGGGCACCGAAATCACCGTGCAGAACGGACGCTTCGGCCCGTACCTGAAGAAGGGCAGCGACTCGCGGTCGATCGGCTCCGAAGAGGAAATCTTCACCATCACGCTGGAACAGGCGCTGGAGATCTACGCGCAGCCGAAGACCCGCGGCGGCCGCACCGCCGCCGCACCGCTGGCCGAGTTCGGCGTGGACCCGGTGTCGGAGAAGAACATCGTGGTCAAGGACGGCAGGTTCGGCCCCTACATCACTGACGGCGTCACGAACATCACGGTGCCGCGCGCCACCAGCATCGAAGAGCTGACACGCGAGCAGGCCATCGAACTGCTGGCGGAGAAGCGCGCGAAGGGACCGGCGAAACCGGCGGCGAAGAAGCCGGTACGGCGCAAGGCCGCCGCCAAGAAGTAGCGGACGCCCCGGCCGCCGCCCGCGGCGGTCGGGGCCGGACGCGGTGCCCGTTTGCGGTGCCCGTGCCGCAGGCCTGCATAATATGAACATGCGTCTGGGTGTTCTCGACATCGGTTCCAACACGGTGCATTTGTTGTTGGTGGATGCCCGCCCGGGTGCCCGGCCGGTGCCTTTCGCCTCGCACAAGCGGCCGCTGTCGCTGGTGGCGTACCTGGATGCCGCGGGCAGCATCAGCGAAGAGGGCCAGCAGGAACTCATCGGCTTTATCCGAGAGGCCTGGCGGTTCGCCGGGCTGCACGGGGCCGAAGACATGCTGGCCTTCTGCACCTCCGCCATCCGCGAAGCGACCAACGGCAGGGCTGTGCTGGACCGGGTCAAGGCGGAAGCCGATGTCACGCTGCAGGAGCTGACCGGCCCGGAGGAGGCCGGCATGACCCTGGTGGCCGTCCGCCGCTGGTACGGCTGGGGGTCGGGCACCATCCTCGACCTGGACATCGGCGGAGGCTCCTTCGAGATGGCCATCGGTCATGACGAATTGCCCGAACACGCCGTCTCGGTGCCGCTGGGAGCGGGCCGGCTGAACCGGGAGTGGCTGCCCGAGGACCCCCCGAGCGTGAAGAGCATCAGGGACCTGCACGGGTATATCCGCGAGACGCTGGCTCCAGCGGTCAAAGAAATTTCTGCCCACGGCCGGCCGGACATGGTGGTCGGAACCTCCAAGACCTTCCGCTCGCTGGCACGGATTGCCGGAGCCGCACCCTCGGCCGCTGGCCCTTACGTGCGGCGGGAACTGCACCGCACGGACCTGTCCCTGTGGACGCGCCGCCTGGCCGCGATGCCGGTCAGCGACCGTGTCAACCTGCCGGGTGTCTCGATGGTGCGGGCGCCGCAATTGCTCGCGGGTGCGATGGTTGCCGAGGCGGCGATGGAAATGTTCGAGACCGAGACGCTGCAGATCTGCCCGTGGGCGCTGCGGGAGGGGCTGATTCTCAAACGCTTCGATCACCTGCTCTACGACAGTGACGCCCCGGTCAGCCCCGTGGGCACCATGCTGGTGCGGCAGGCGCTGGAGCCGGCCCCCGCCGTCGAGAAGGTGGGCAGCTAGCAAACCCCGGCCCAACAGCCGCGGAAACGTCACGCGGTGGGGCTGTGCGATGGAGGGCTTAAATGGCGACGCCGGCGAACGTTGCGGTCGGTTGGGGGAGTCAACCGCTGTTCGCCGGCGCCTGGACCGGAACCAGCAGGTCCGGTCCATCATCACTCGCACCTTGATGAGGTGCTTATGACACTAGACGCAGACCTTGGGACAACGCCGTTAAACACCTGAACGGGACCTGTGAGTCCTTCCCCGCAGGTGTGCGCGGGGCACCGGACGGCGGCACGCGCCGGAGGACGGCCCCATGATTCAATGGCAGACATGACTGCTGACGCCACGGGAACGCCAACCGCACGCCGCATCGCTTTCCTGGGCTGTGGGTCCATGAACGAGGCCATCCTGGCCGGGCTGCTGGCCTCCGGAACACCGGCGGAAAATATGACCGCGACGGTGCGCCGCAGCGAACGCGCCGCGGAACTGCGCGGACGTTATCCCGGCCTGACGGTGCTGGCGGAACAAGACGACCCGGCGGCCAACACCCATGCGGTGCAGGGCGCCGACGTAGCCGTGCTGGGCGTGAAGCCGGCCGGCATCGCGGACCTGTGCCGGACCATTGCGCCGGCCTTGGACGCGGCGACCGTGGTGGTGTCCGTGGCCGCGGCAGTCACCGTTGCCGCCATGGAAGCCGCCCTGCCGGATGGCCAGCCGCTGGTGCGCAGCATGCCCAACACGCCGCTCAAGGTGCGCCGGGGGGCCGTAGGCCTCTCCGCCGGCAGCCACGTGACCGATGCCCAGCTGCAGGCCGCCCGCGAGGTATTCGCCGGCGCAGGCACCGTCGTCGTGGTTCCGGAACACCAGTTGGACGCGGTGTCCGCGGTCAGCGGTTCCGGCCCCGCCTATGCCTTCTACCTGGCCGAGGCGATGGCCGCCGCCGGCGTGGAGCTGGGCCTGGAGCCGGAGCTGTCGATGACGCTGGCCCGCGAGACCGTGGC
>NZ_JBNHGL010000154.1:0-7021 GCF_059091245.1 Arthrobacter sp. Y3225116 | reverse complement strand
GCGTCAGCACACTTCGGCCGCCCGGGGCCAGCACGCCCGGTGGCACTCCGGTCGTCCGGACGGTGCAGGGCGCGCGGCCGGGCCCTGGCGTTGAGGGGTGGGGCCAGGGCCCGGCGGCGTGCGCCCGGCCGGCCGGCCGTGCTGCGCCAAGCCTACGAGTCCAGAGTCCCCATTCATCCTTGGAAAAAGCCGGTGCCGTCCCAGTCCCCCTCACATTAGGGGTATCGGCACCCCTCAGGCGAGGCTGTCCCGCCGTCGGGGAGCCAGCGCACGATGGTAGTGCACTCATTGGGGGGTGCGTGCTGCGAGGGGGAATCGTGGAGCAATTGAGTGGATGGGCCATGCCCATGGCCGTGCAAATGATCGGAAACTTGCGGATTTGTCGCGGCGAGACCGTGTTGACCGCCGATAAATTGGGCGGCCCAAAGCCGCGTCAGGTGCTGGAAATCTTGCTGTTGCACGTTGGTTCGCCGATGTCGAAGGACCGGCTGGTGCACCTGTTGTGGGGCGGCCGCGCCCCGGGTGAAGCGCTGGCCACGTTGGAGAGCTACGTCAGCATCCTGCGGCGCAACCTGCAGCCTGGCTGCGCGAAGACGGGACCGCTGCGCACGGCCAACGGCGGTTACATGATCGACCGGGACATGGTCGACGTCGACCTGCACCGCTTCCAGGCCCTGGTGCGGGCCGCCGAGTTTGCCGAACCGCCGAGGGCCTACCCCTTGTTGGTCGAGGCGTTGTCGCTCGCGTCGGAGCCGCTGCTGGGCGACGAGCTGACTCCCGATTGGGCGGAAGAGGCCCGTTCGGGCCATGCGGAGACGGTGCAGCACGCCCAACAGTGGGCTGCGGAGGCAGCGCTGGCCTTGCATCGGCCCGACGAAGCCGTGCTCTGGGCCCAGCGCTGCGTTGCTGCTTCTCCGCTGAATGAAGCGGCGTGGACAGTCCTGATCCGTGGCCTGGAGCTTTGCGGGCGGCATGCCGACGGGTTGCAGGCCTACGAACGGTGCCGTCGGTTGTTCGGCCGCGACCTCGGTTGTGCCCCCGGCCCGGCCCTTCAAGAGGTCCACGTGCGGCTGCTGAAGGCCACCGCTGACGCCCAGTCCGGCCTTGCGGAAGTCCTGGCGGCGCTGCTGCTGCTCAACGAACGGCTGACCCCGCCCGCAGCGAGGCACCGGAAGGAACATTTCACAGTCGACGCCACGGCCGGACCCCAGTACATGGCGGCGGGAGACATTGTCAGCTCGTTCCTGCGCAAGGCGCTCGCAGCCAGCTGAGGGCGGGAGACCCGCCGGCCCCGGTATGTACTTCCCGGCGCGCGCCGTGCATACTCGAGGTGGGGTCAAGTCCTTCGTGTCTTGAGTTGGGGAACTGGAGTGAGCTCTTTGGGGGAGCAAAAACTACGCATCGCCGTCGTGGATGATCACACGACCTTCGCGGAGTTGCTGTCTGATGCGCTGGACCGGGAAGCGGATCTGGTCAATGTGGGCAGCGCCGCCGGTGTAAGCGAGGCGGTTGCCTTGTGCCGCCGGGCCCGGCCCGACGTGGTCATCATGGACTACCACCTGCCCGACGGTGACGGGGTCAGCGCGGCCGAGCAGATCCTGCAGGCTGCCCCGGAGACACGGATCATCTTGTTGACCGGCAACCCGTCGCTGAATGTACTGGCGCGCGCCGCCGCCTCGGGTCTCTGCGGTTTCCTGCCCAAAGACGGTTCCCTGTCGACGCTTCTCGAGACGGTCCGGAACGCCAGGACCGGCAGCATGTCGGTCTACCCGTCCGCGCTCACTCGATACGTCACCGCTCCACCGGCCACGGCGGCGGACAGGCCTGCCCTGACCAAACGCGAGCACCAGGTATTGGCCCTCATGGCAGCAGGCAACGATGTCCGCACGAATTCCAGGAGGCTGGGCATATCCCCGCACACGTGCCGGGGATACGTGAAGTCGATCCTGGCCAAGCTCGGCGCACATTCACAGCTGGAAGCCGTCGCCACCGCCCAGCGGCTGGAACTGCTGGACGGCGGGCATGGTCGTTGACTTGGCCGCGCAGGTCCGGCGCAGCATCCTCTCTGAAAAGCCCTCTGGATCCCGCCGCCGGAAGCCCTCTGAAATGCAGGCGGCCCTGCGCCGCTTCGCACTGTCGGGGCTTGCGGCACTGATCATCGTCACGGTGCCGGTGATCATGGTCGCCCGCTCGCTGGCTGCCGACCATGCCCTCCTCCACGCCGCGGAACGCACGGCACAAATCGTCGACCACCAATTCGCCCAGGACGTCACGGAGGCGGCGCTGGCCGGGGTTCCGGAGGCCCTGGCCGAATTGGACAGCAAAGTTGACCCGATGATCGACGACGGCCACCTTCTGCGGGTCACCGTCCGGGATCTTGACGGCTCGATTGTCTATTCCGACGTCGATGAGCTGATCGGCCGGCAGATCGACCTGCCGGCCCGGCTCCTGGCCCAGTTGCAGGGGAATGCACCCGTCAGCGTCATCGAAGATCCCCCGGACGACAACATCTTTGGGCTGGGCCGCGCCGAGCTGGTCAACGTGTATGTGCGGGCCCAGGCCGCCGATGGAAATGACTACATCTTCGAACTGTCTCACCCGGCGAACGAAATCAACCGCATGCAGGACGAGATGCTGGGCATCCTGCCTGTCATCCTCGTCGCGTTGGCCGTGCTGCAGTTGCTCCAGCTCGGACCGGCACTTCGAATGGCGCGCCGCATGCGGAAGGCCAGTGAAATCCGGCGTGGACTGCTGCAGAAATCGATGGCGGCCTCCGAAGAGGAACGCCGGCGTTTGGGCCGGACCCTCCACGATGGCGTCATCCAGGATCTGGCGGGGCTGGCCTACAGCCTGGAATCGCGCGAACAGCAGCAGACCGCTTCGGACAGCGACTTTCATGCGCTGGCACGGAATATGGTGAAGGGCAGCATCGACGACTTGCGCCGGATCACCCTGACGCTGTACCCGCCGGACCTGTCGGCCGAGGGCCTGCCGGCTGCGCTCGACGGGTTGGGTGTGCCGGTCCGCCAACGGGGAGCCGATTGGCAACTGGAGATCGACTTCCCCGAGCCCGCCGCTCTCGCCCGCCCCGATTTGCTCTACCGGGCGGCACGTGAAGCCGTGACCAATGCTTCCAAGCATGCGTCCGCCCGGCTGGTCAAGGTCTCGCTGAGGCAGTCCGGCGATGCAGTGGTGCTGGAGGTCGTCGACGACGGCGTCGGCTTTACTCCTGACGCCGCCAGGCAGGCCGAACACCTCGGCCTCCGGATCATGCGCGACACCGTCCGGGAAGCCGAGGGTACGCTGCACGTTGAATCGGCCCCTGGCGCCGGCACCCGGATCGTCATGGCCTTCCCTTGCGGGCAGTAGTTTCCAGGCGCCTGCCAGGACGCGGCCAGGGGCAACCCCCGATGCGGTGAGGCGACGATCGGCCGGCTGCCTTCGGCGGGAAGCGGGCCGCGCTGCGGCAGCCCGCTTCCCGCCGACGGATGGGAACGCCGGCTAGATCTCGGCGCCCTCCAGCAACTCCGTGACCAGGGCGGCGATGGGCGAGCGCTCCGACCGTGTCAGCGTCACGTGGCCGAAGAGCGGGTGCCCCTTGAGCGTTTCGACGACGGCGGCGATGCCGTCGTGCCGCCCGACCCGCAGGTTGTCACGCTGCGCGACGTCGTGCGTGAGGACGATCTTGGAGTTCTGGCCGATTCGGCTCATCACCGTCAGCAGCACGTTCTTCTCCAGCGATTGCGCCTCATCCACCACCACGAACGAGTCGTGCAGCGAGCGGCCGCGGATGTGCGTCAGCGGCAGCACCTCCAGCATGCCGCGGTCCATGACTTCCTCGACCACTTCGGTCGAAACCAGGGCGCCGAGCGTGTCGAACACCGCCTGGGCCCACGGATTCATCTTTTCCGATTCGGAGCCGGGCAGGTACCCGAGTTCCTGGCCGCCGACGGCGTACAGCGGCCGGAACACCACCACCTTCCGGTGCTCGCGCCGCTCCAGGACCGCTTCCAGCCCGGCGCACAGCGCCAGCGCGGACTTGCCGGTACCGGCCCGTCCGCCGAGGGAGACTATCCCCACCTCGGGGTCCATCAGCAGGTCGATGGCCAGCCGCTGTTCCGCGGAGCGTCCGTGCAAGCCGAACACGTCGCGGTCGCCCTTGACCAGGCGGACCTGTTTGTCGGCCCCCACCCGGCCCAGGGCCGATCCGCGGGTGGACAGCAGCACCAGTCCCGTGTTGGCGGGCAGCTCCGCGGCCTCCGGGATGAACACCGGCTCGTGTCCATACAGCGCGGTCACGTCGTCGTCGGCCACATCCAGCTCGGCCACGCCGGTCCAGCCGGAGTCTTTGACCAGTTCGTTGCGGTACTCGTCCGCGCGAAGCCCCAGCGCCGACGCTTTCACCCGCAGGGGCAGGTCCTTGGAGACCACGGTGACGTTGCGGCCCTCCACGGCGAGGTTCTTGGCCACGGCCAGGATTCTGCTGTCGTTGTCGCCGCCGCGGAATCCGGCCGGCAGCACGTCGGACGAAACATGGTTGAGCTCCACCCGCAGCGTGCCGCCCTCCGGCCCCAGCGGTATGGGCTGGTCCAGGCCGCCGTGCTGCACGCGCAGGTCATCCAGCAGACGCAGCGCCTGGCGGGCAAAATAGCCCAGCTCCGGGTCGTGCCGCTTGCCTTCCAACTCCGTGATCACCACCACCGGCAGGATCACCTCATGCTCGGCGAAGCGCAGCAGTGCCCGCGGATCGGACAGCAGCACGGAGGTGTCCAGGACAAATGACGCCCGCGCTGTTTCCCGTTCCCCGGCGGAAACAGAACGACCGGACGAGGTGGCAGCGGCGGGCTGCTTCCCGGGTCCGGTCGTGGCGGCTGGATGCGGATTCTTGCTGGCGGTCATGCTTGCTCCCGTCCGGAGCGCGACGGCTCCGACTGTGTGAAGCGGGGCGTGGACGGTAGGGCCACCAGGCCGGAACCGGCCTCCCCCGATGCGGCTTTCGCTGTGCGCATCAAACTGGTGGCCTCCCGATCAATCTGCGGTCTTGCCGACTGATAGACCCAAATTACGCCGATGTAATTCAGCAACACAAGAGCCCGGAAGAAATCGTTTAAATGAATTCTGCGCGACGGGGCAGGACGCGGGCCCGCCGTCCGCTCCGCCGGCCGTGTCAGGCGCCAAAACGGCGTTGCCGGCTGGCGTAGTCGCGGAGCGCCCGCAGGAAGTCCAGGCGCCGGAAATCCGGCCACAGGGCCTCGCAGAAGTAGTATTCGCTGTAGGCGCTTTGCCACATCAGGAAGCCGGAGAGCCGCTGTTCGCCCGAGGTCCTGATAACCAGGTCCGGGTCCGGCTGGCCGCTGGTGTAGAGATAGCCGGAGATGTCCTCGACCGCCAACGCATCTGCAACGTCGGCAAGGCTCTTGCCTTCCGCGGCGGCATGGCGCAGCAGGCCCTTGACGGCGTCAACGATTTCCCGCCGGCCGCCGTAGCCCACGGCCACGTTCACGTGGACGCCGTTTACCCCGGCGGTCTGCTCCCCCAGGTCGCTGAGTTTGGCAGCGAGGTCCGCCGGGAGCGTCTCCAGCGCGCCGACGGGATGGACGCGCACGTTCTTGCCCTCGCCCAACCGGTCCAAAGTGTTGCCAATGACACCCAGCAGTTCGCGCAATTCGTCTTCCGAACGGCCCATGTTGTCCGTGGAGAGCATGTAGAGGGTAACCACCTTGATGCCCAGGTCGCCGCACCAGCCCAGGAACTCCAGGATCTTGTCTGCTCCGGCCTGGTGGCCTTCCCGCGTGGGCGCCCCGGCCAGCCTGGCCCAGCGCCGATTGCCGTCGACCACCACGCCGATGTGGCCCGGGATCCGGTCGGGCGCCAGCGAACGCTGCAGGCGCCGCTCGTACAGGCGGTACAGGACGCCGGGAAGAGACACCGCACCCCGCCTTCCTGATCGCCCGTTCACGACTTAGAATTCTATCCCCCCGCCCGCCCGGTTCCGCGCCACCCGTTGTTACCGACCGGTAACAACGGGTGGCGGCGGCCGCTAGAATAACCGCATGAGTGAACACGGCGCCGCCACCGGGCCATCCGCTTACCGGGGCGGCTACGAGGATTCCGCCGCCCGGCGGGAGGCAACGGACGGCCCCATCGAACGGGCCGTGGAGCAGGTAGCCGACGCGCTCAACATCAAGCCCAAGTTCCGCGGCTGGCTGCATGCAGGGGCCACCCCGCTGGCCCTGGTGGCCGGGATTGTCCTCGTGGCGCTCGCACCCACGGCAGCGGCCAAATGGGCCTGCGCGGTCTACGCGGTCACGGGCCTGCTGCTCTTCGGCGTCAGCGCCGTCTACCACCGCGGCAACTGGAGCCCCCGCGTCAAGCTGGTGCTCAAGCGCCTGGACCACACCAACATCATGCTGGTCATCGCCGGAACGTACACGCCGCTGGCCTGGTCACTGTTGGAACCGGCGAAGGCCACCTTGCTGCTGTGGCTGATCTGGGCCGGCGCCATCGCCGGCGTCGGGTTCCGGGTGTTGTGGCCCCACGCGCCGCGCTGGCTCTATGTCCCGGTTTATTGCGCACTCGGGCTGGCCGCGCTGTTCTACCTGCCCGACTTCTTCGCGGCCAGCGTCCCCGCGGCGGTCCTGATCTGTGCGGGAGGGGTCCTCTACATCGGCGGTGCGGTGGTGTACGGGATCAAGCGGCCGAACTTCTCTCCCACCTGGTTCGGCTTCCACGAGCTGTTCCATGCCTGCACCGTGGTGGCTTTCGTCTGCCATTACCTCGCCATCATGATCGCGGTGCTCGGCAACTCCGGCTGACGGTCACCACGGGCGTCCGGAAAAGTGCCCGACTCAGCCTGCTCCCGCGCCCAGCTCGGCCAGCAGGCCGTCGACGGTTGCCACCGGCCGCCGGCACACCATCCCGCGGCACACGTAAGCCAGGGCACCTTGCTCCGGGACGGGCTTATCGGCCAGCAGCGGCGGCGCCCCGTCCGGCCGCCGCGCCTCTCCGGAACGCGCGATCA
>NZ_JBNHGL010000153.1:0-7043 GCF_059091245.1 Arthrobacter sp. Y3225116 | reverse complement strand
CTCCGGCCCAACAGCCAGAGGCGCACGACGGCGGCCAGGCGGCCCTGTGCCGGATCCTCCAGCAGTCGGGCGGTGGCCAGAACGGCCGGAATCAGCTGGTCGCGGTCCAGGGCCTCCCACGCCTCGGCTCCGAGCAGCGTTGCCACCCCGTCCACGCTGTAATCCAGGGCGGTCAGGTCGGCGGCCAGGTCCGCCAGCAGCCGCCGGTCACTGCTGGCGGGCGCGCCGGGGACGTCGGAGAAATCTGCACTATCCACGGCCCAAGTCTAGTAACCCGTACGGACACGCCCCGGACCTGCCCGGGGGCCGAGGGTGCGACGGCACCTGAGTGGCCGCGGGTCGCTGCCACCCGTGCGTCCGCGCCGGTGCCCTGATGGTTAAATGACCTCATGCTCGTCACCACCACCTACCTTGAACAGACCGATCCGGCCCAGCTGGTGCCGGGCTCGCGCCCGCTGCCGGATGATGCCGCCGTGGTGCGGGTGCGGCAGATCAGCCCCGAGTTCAGCAAGTTCCTATACCGCAGTGTGGGCAGCAGCTGGAACTGGGCTGACCGGCTGGTGCTCACGCGCAGCGAATGGGAACAGGCAGTGCGTGCCCTCGGTGCGGAAACCTGGGTGCTGTACACCGGCGGCGCCCCGGCCGGCTACGTGGAACTGTTGGGCCGCCCCGGCCAGGCGGGCACCGACGTCGAAATCCTGTACTTCGGCCTGTTCCCCGAGGCGATCGGCCGCGGGCTCGGCGGCGCCCTGCTGGCCGAAGGCATCCGGCAGGCCTGGCAGTTGCACGGCCGCTGGGACGGGTTTCCGCCGGTGCGGCGCGTCTGGGTGCATACCTGTTCGCTGGACGGTCCGGCTGCCGTGGCCAACTACCAGGCGCGGGGCATGAGCGTGTTCAAGACCGAGGTCGAGGACACCGAACCGCGGGATGCCACCGCGGGCCTGTGGCCGGAGACCGCGAACGCCTGACCAGCCGCGGGACCTGACGTCGGTGGGCAGCCCCGCGACGTCACAAACAGCTCCGGGACGCTCCCCTGCCCGGGACCGGACGGCGCGGAAGCCGCAGGGGCGAGACAACAATAGTCAGCCGGCGCCAGTCAGCAGCGGCAGTCAGGCGGCGGCAGGCTCCGGGCAGCCGTCCGGGCAGCGCAGGGTCTGCGGATCCGCTGCGCACGCGGAACAGTACAACGTCAGCTGGCGGCAGTCCGGGTTGGAGCAGTTCTCGAACTTGTTGGTCGGCGCCTGGCAGCGGACGCATTCCCCGATGGTCTTGGCGTCCGGCGTGAACTCCAGGTGCATGCGCTGATCGAAGACGTAGAGCGATCCTTCCCACAGCCCGGCGTCGCCGAAGGTTTCGCCGTAGCGGACGATTCCGCCGTCGAGCTGGTAGACCTCCTGGAAGCCACGGTTGACCATCAGGGACGAGAGCACCTCGCAGCGGATGCCGCCGGTGCAATACGTCACCACGGGCTTGTCCTTAAGATCGTCGTACTTGCCCGAGTCCAGTTCCTTGATGAAGTCGTGGGTGGTGGCCACGTCCGGCACGATGGCGTCTTTGAACTTGCCGATCTGCGCTTCGAAGGCGTTGCGGCCGTCGAAGAAAACCACGTCTTCACCCGCCGCCTTTTTCGCGTCGATGAGCTGGTGCAGTTCCTCCGGGCGCAGGTGCGTCCCGCCGCCGACCACGCCGCCCTGGTCCACTTTCAGCTCCCCCGGCGCACCGAAGGATACGATCTCGTCCCGGACCTTGACGCTCAGCCGCGGGAAGTCTTCCGCCCCACCCTCGGACCACTTCACGTCGAGGTTGCGGAAGGCGGGGTATTCGCGTGTGGTTTTCACGTACTGCTTCACCGCGTTCAGCTCTCCGCCCACGGTGCCGTTGATGCCGTCCTTGGAGATCAGGATTCGGCCGCGCAGGCCGAGTTTCTCGCACAGAGCGCGTTGCCAGAGCCGGACGGCGTCCGGGTCCGGCAACGGGGTGAAAGCGTAATAAAGCACAATTCGGTTCAAAGCCACGCATCAAGGTTACGCGGTGGCCGGCAATCAGGGATTGTGACAGGGTTGTCATCGATTAGGCATGCCGCCCGCGCCCGCTGTTCGGTACAGTCCTGCTATGGGTCACGAATATACGACTGACGTCCCGGACGACGTCCTTGCTGCCTGGGTCGCCGGCTGGTCGGCCTGCCGCGGCTACTCCGCCGAAGAGGTCGACGGACACCCGGCCGTGTTGCTGGCGGACAAGACCGGGGACTGGGAGTACTTCGCGTTCGAACCGGGCGACGAGGAATTCGCCGCCGTGGCCCGCGACACCACCAAGTCACCGGGACGGATCTTCACCGTGCTGACCCGCGACGCGCAGCGGATCCATCAGTTGGCGCCGCAGCATGGGCTTCGGGTGCACCACAACGCGCAGTCGTTGATGGTCACCGACATGTCCGGCCAGGACACCGAGGCCCCGTGGTACCGCGACGCCGATTACAAGACCGAGGTCGAGAAGCACGGGAACGTGCACCGGGTCCGGGTGGTGCATGAAGGAAACGAGGCCGCCCACGGCGTCGCCGCCGCCGTCGACAATTTCGCGGTCTTCGACCACATCGAAACGGACATCAACTACCGCCGGCGTGGGCTGGCCACGCACGTGATGCGCGCGCTGATCGCCTCCGTGCTGGAGCACATGGTGGACACCGGGCTGCTGATCGCCTCGCACGACGGCCAGATGCTCTACCGGCACCTGGGCTGGGACACGGTCTGCGATGTGATGATCCTCAAGCCCGTGGCGGAGGGCTGACCGCCTGCTGCCTGCCCACCCATGCAGCCCGGCACACCCCTGCTGCCTGGCTCACCCGTGCAGCTGGCCCGCACGGCCCGCAACTGCCGTGCTGCGGGGGCTGTCCGCCGCGCCCCGGTGTGGTGACACAATGTTCGGGTGGCCCTGCACGATTCCCTGATCCCGCTGCTCGGCTCCGGTCCGGAGCCTGAGCAACTGGTGCATGTCCGCAAGCTCCCGGCCCGGGAGGCCGTCGCGGAGCCGTGGCCGGAGTGGGTCCACGACGATATCCGTGCCGCCTACGCCGCGCTCGGGGTGCACGAGCCGTGGCGCCATCAGGTCCGCGCCGCCGAGGGCGCCCATCAGGGCCGCCATACGATCATTGCCACGGGCACCGCCTCCGGAAAGTCGCTGGCCTACCAGGTGCCGGCCCTGGACGCCATCCACCGGACGGCACTGGCAGACACCGTCAGCCTCGAGCCGAGCGGCGCCGTCGCCCTGTACCTGGCCCCGACCAAGGCGTTGGCGGCCGACCAGCTGGCGGCCATCAAGGCGCTGAAGCTGCCCACCGTGCGGGCGGAAACCTACGACGGCGACACCGACCCGGGTGCCCGCCGCTGGATCCGCGACCACGCCAACTTCGTGCTGGCCAATCCGGACATGCTGCACTTCGGGATCCTGCCCAACCATGCCTGGTGGGCGCGGTTCTTCCGCCGGCTGCGCTTCGTGATCATTGACGAGGCGCACAGTTACCGCGGCGTCTTCGGCTCGAATGTTGCCAATCTCGTGCGGCGGTTGCGCCGCGTCTGCGCCAGCTACGGCGCGGACCCGGTGTTCATCGGGGCTTCCGCCACCTCCGCGGACCCCGCAACCTCCTTCGGTCGGCTGATCGGCGCGGAAGCAGAGGCCGTGACCGAAGACTGCTCGCCGCACGGCTCCACGACCGTGGCGTTCTGGGAGCCCCAGCTCACCGAGCTTAAGGGCGAAAACGGTGCCAAGGAACGGCGCACGGTGGTTGCCGAGACCTCCGACCTGCTGGCCAATCTCGTGGCGGCACAGGTGCGTACCATCGCCTTCATCAAGTCCCGCCGGGGTGCCGAGACGATTTCGTCCATCACCAAACGGCTGTTGGACGACGTTCATCCCTCGCTGCCGGGGCGGGTGGCTGCCTACCGCTCCGGCTACCTGCCGGAGGAACGCCGCGAGCTGGAAGCCAAGCTCAGGTCGGGGCAGCTGCTGGGCGTCTCGAGCACGTCTGCGCTTGAGTTGGGCATCGACATCTCCGGGCTCGATGCCGTCCTGGTTGCGGGCTGGCCGGGCACCCGCGCCTCGTTGTTCCAGCAAATCGGCCGTGCCGGCCGGTCCGGGCAGGACGCGCTGGCTGCCTTCGTGGCCAGCGACGATCCGCTGGACACGTATCTGGTGCACCACCCCGAGGCTGTCTTCGACGTCTCCGTGGAGGCGACCGTTTTCGACCCGTCGAACCCCTATGTCCTGGGGCCACACCTGTGCGCCGCAGCCCAGGAGCTTCCGTTGACGCCCGCGGACATCGGGCTGTTCGGCGCCGCGGCTCCGGGCCTGCTCGACCAGCTGACCGCCGACGGCTACCTCCGGCGCCGGCCGGCCGGCTGGTACTGGACCCACCCGGAAAGCGCGGCGGCCATGGTGAATCTGCGGGCCGACGGCGGTGGACCCATCAGTATTGTCGAATCGGAATCCGGGACGCTGCTCGGGACCATGGACTCCCCGCAGTCCCACTATCAGGCCCATAGCGGCGCCGTGTACGTGCACCAGGGCACGACGTACGTCGTGGATGAACTCAACGAGCAGGACCACTGCGCGATGGTGACCCGGGCCAATCCGGACTACTACACCCAGGCCCGCGACGTCACACAGATCGAAGTGCTCGGCGCGCAGCGGACCGAGCAGTGGGGCGAGGTCCAGGCCTGCTTTGGCGACGTCAAGGTCACCACCAAAGTCGTCTCCTTCCAGCGCAAGGCCTTCATCTCCAACGAAATCCTGGGCGAAGAGCCGCTGGATCTTGGTGCCAGGGAACTGTTCACCAAGGCCGTCTGGTTCACCATCGGCGAGCAGCAACTGACGTCCGCGGGATTGGTCGCGGCCCGTGTGCCCGGTGCCCTGCATGCGGCCGAACATGCCGGCATCGGGCTGCTCCCGCTGGTGGCCTCCAGCGACCGGTGGGACATCGGCGGGGTATCGACAGCACTGCATGCCGATACGGGCAAGCCGACCATCTTCGTCTACGACGGGCATCCCGGCGGGGCAGGCTTCGCCGAGCGGGGCTTCGAGGCGGCCAGGATCTGGCTGGCGGCCACCCGGGACGCCATCCGGTCCTGCGAGTGCGAAACGGGCTGCCCGTCCTGTGTGCAGTCCCCCAAATGCGGCAACAAGAACAATCCCTTGGACAAGTCGGGGGCGGTCACGCTGATCGAGGCTCTGCTTTCCGAAGCCGGCCCTGCCCCTGCCGACAGGCACCAGACGGCCGTCGCCTAACCGAGGGCACCGCCGCTGCTGACTGGCCAGGTGCGGCTCACCGGCCCGGCGGTGGCCCCGCGCGGGCCAGGCCCTCGGCATGCGTCCACTGCCCGTCAAGCCACCCCAGCAGGTCGGGCAACCGGGTCCGCGTCCGGACGTCAACCACCACACCGCCGGGTCCGGAGCGGCGGCACGCCAGCAGCTCGGCATCATGCTTGCGTGCCACTTCCGCCGCCAGGGTGCATGGTTCGCCATCCAGCAGGCCGCGGGCAGCATCGGCGCCGGCCAAGGCAGCGAGGTCGGCCGCCTTCCCTGCCCGCGCCGATGCCAAGCCCGCCTGCATCACCGTGACGACCACCGCAAGCATCATGCAGAGCACGAGCACCAGCCCCACCGACAGCACCGTTCCGGCGCCGTGGTCAGTGCCGTCCGGTCCGGGTGCGCCGAAACCGACATCGGCAGCGGCACCGGCACCGGGCGGCGCGGCACCGGCCCCCGGCCGCCGGCTACCTAGCTCCATCTCCTGCGCCCGACGGATTCACCGGCCCACCGGTCGGCTCGCCGGGGCCGGTGGCCCGGGCCTCCAGCGTCCAGCGCCCAAAACCGTGCCATGGACCAGATACCTGTGCCGTGACATGGACCGTAACCCAACCGCCGCCGCTGCCGGACGCCAACGTGGCGCCGTCCCCGGCGATGGAGCGGACCGTGTGGGCGGCTGCCGTCTCCGACTCGCCGCGGCCAAGCTGCCGAACCGCGGCCTGTGCGGCCTTCTCCACATTCAGCTGTGCTGCTCCGGCGGCCGCACCGGCCAGCAGGAAAGCCAGCACGACGACGACGGAGGGCAGGACAACGGCGAACTCGGCCGTGACGCTGCCGCGCTCGCCGGGGCCGTGGGCGGCCGGGGCACACCTGCTGGCGCGGAAGCGGGCGGCTCGGCACAAAGACATCGGTCAGACCGCCCTCAGCGCCAGCTCCACCAGGTCCGTGAGCATGCCCCGGACTTCGCCGCTCCGCAGGATCAGGACCAAGACACCGGCGAACGCCACTGCGGCAAGCGTGGCGATGGCGTACTCGGCGGTAGCCATTCCGGCTTCAGAGTCGGTCAGGTGCCGCCAGTTTCTCCTGGCGTGCCTGTCCCGACGGCCCGCAGGGAAGTCAATAACCTGCGCAAGAAGGCCGGGGCCGTCATGCGCGGCAGGTGGTTGTTCCGCTGCGTCCCCAAGCGGTTGAGCCGCCGCGTTCCCGGTCGGTTGAGCCGGTGCGGGTGGTTGCGCCACCGTGTCCCCGGGTAGTTGCGCCGTCGCGAACGCTTGCGCCGCCTTGTCCCCGGGTAATTGAGCTGCGGGGTTCGGCGGCAGCGCATGTGGCGTGCGGTCCCAGATTTCAGCCAGTGACAACATGTTTTTCCTCCTGGAGGTGACCGCCGGATTGCGGTTATTCGAGCTTCCCCGACCGGGCCAGGAGCCGGCACCGCCGGCTTGGTCCCGGTGCACAATCTGGGGTGCGCCCTGCACTGTGGAGGAGTGCTTACAGCTTGGGCACGAGGGCGACGAGCACCGGCACGACGCCCAGCGCGATGAAGGCGGGAAGGGCGCACAGCCCCAGCGGGAGTACAAGCCGGGTGCCGAGCGCGGCCGCGCGCTGCTGGTCTTCCTGGTGGCCGCGCCGCCGCAGCTGGTCGGCTTGGGCAAAGAGCACCGCCGCCGAGGGCGCCCCCGTTGCGGCACCGAAGCGCAGGGAGTCACGCAACACGTCGACTCCGGAACCGGGCTCGGCGAGCG
>NZ_JBNHGL010000152.1:0-7073 GCF_059091245.1 Arthrobacter sp. Y3225116 | reverse complement strand
TCAACGATCTGGAAGGACGGGTGGGCACATATCTCTTCGGCCGGCGCATGTACGAGGTGATGGCCGTCTGGGAAATCGTGCCCGCCTGCTATCCCCCGGTGGGGGCGGAGGGGGGAACGAATCCGTCCTGTCCGGGTTCGTTCTCGTGCTCCGGGTCCTCGCTCTGGCGGTATTCGCCGTCCGGGCTCAGGCCCGGTACGCGCTGCCCCGCGTTGAGCAGGCTGGACGTGAAGTGCTCGCCGTCGAACGTGGCAGCAGAGTCGTTCTCCGGTTCGGGGGCGCCGATGTCGTCGCGCAGATGCTCGTCGTCGGGCAGTTTGTCTTCATCGCGTGGCTGGCTCATGGATCAAGCACACCACCGCATCGACCCGGGCACAATGGGCGAGGACGGCTTCCAGTGGCGGGCAGCCCCGTCCACCGTGGCCCGGCGGATGCGTGCACAGCCTGCCACGTCCGCAGGACACCGGGTGCGACCCCGCCCGCGTCGGTCAGCTTTCGTGCCGGAAACCGAGCTTGATGGTCACCTGCCAGTCCGCGATCCTGCCTTCGTTGAGGTGGCCGCGGACGGACTTCACTTCGAACCAGTCGAGGTTGCGCAGTGTCTTAGAGGCCTCGTTGATGGCGTTGGAGACCGCGGCATCGATCCCGTCGGGCGACGTACCCACAATTTCCGTGACGTTGTAGACGTGGTTGGCCATGCTTTCCTCCTCGTGAACGTCCCGGGCCGGACGCCGCGGGAGAGATGGCTGCAACGCTAGCCCCCGACGTCCCCACGGTCTAGGGCGCGGCGGCCCGGAGCACGCCCTCCCCTCCAGGCGGCCGCCATGCCGGGCGGTCAGCCGAGCTTCGACGGCTTGACGCCCTCGTCTTCCACGGAATCCACGGGCTCGGTGTGACGCCAGCGGGCTACCGCGCTCATGCCGTGGAAAATCAGCAGTGCCGCTGCCGAACCCAGCGCGATGCCTTCGAACTGCAGCTCGCCTATCGCCCACTTGAAGTTGGCGATGCCGATGACCAGGGCCACCCCTGCCACGGAGAGGTTGATGGGGTTGGCGAAGTTCACCCGGTTCTGCACCCAGATCCGCACCCCCAAAATGCCGATCATGCCGTAGAGCACGACGCCGGCGCCGCCCAGGACGCCGACCGGAACGGTGGCGATGGCGGCACCGAACTTCGGGAGCAAGCTCAACAGGATGGCGACAATGCCGGCCACCCAGTATGCGGCGGTGGAGTAGACCTTGGAGGCGGCCATCACGCCGATGTTCTCGGCGTAGGTGGTGGTGCCGGAGCCGCCGCCGCTGCCGGCCAGCACGGTGGCCAGGCCGTCTGCCATCAGCGCGCGGCCGGTGACGGGGTCAAGGTCCTGCCCGGTCATCGCGGATACGGACTTCACATGGCCGATGTTCTCTGCCACCAGGACCAACACCACGGGGAGGAACAGCCCAATCAGGGAGATGTGGAATTCCGGCGCGTGGAATTCGGGCAAACCGATCCACGCCGCGTCGTTGATCCTGGAGAAATCCACCTCGCCCCGCAGGATGGCCACCACGTAGCCCACCAGCACGCCTATCAGGATGGACAGCCGGCCCAGCAGCCCGCGGAACAACACCGTGACGAGCAGGATCGCGACGACGGTGACCAGCGCCGTCACCGGCCCCTTCTCGAAGTTCTGCTTGGCGGTCGGCGCCAGGTTGAGGCCGATCAACGCAACGATGGCGCCGGTGACCACCGGCGGCATCACCACGTTGATCCAACGCGTGCCGGCCTTGTGCACCACCGCGCCGACCAGGAAGAGCAAGGCGCCGGCCATGACGAGGCCGCCGAGCGCTCCGCCCATTCCGTGCTGGTTCATGGCGGCGCCGATCGGGGCGAGGAACGCGAAGCTGGAGCCCAGGTAACTGGGGACCCTGCCTGCCGTGATGATCAGGAACAGGATGGTGCCCACGCCGGAAAACAGCAGCGTGGTCGACGGCGGGAATCCGGTCAGCAGCGGGACCAGGAACGTGGCGCCGAACATGGCGACCACGTGCTGGGCCCCGATGCCCATGGTGCGCGGCCAGGTGAGGCGCTCCTGGGGACCCACTACCGTGCCCGGTGAAATGTTCTTGCCGTCGCCATGCACGGCCCAACGGAACGGGGAAGATTTTGCAGGCGTGCTCATGGGAGGCCTCTTCGGGGGAGTCAGCGGGAGAATGTCCGGGGGACATCCTACCGCCGGAACGGCGGTGCCTGCTCGTCCCGCCCGGTCGCGGAGGCCGGGCGGGACCGGCCCGACCTCCGTTGTCAGGCGATGATCAGCCGATCACCGCGTCCACGATTGCCTTCGCCTCGGCCTGCACCTGACGCAGATGGTCCTGGCCGCGGAAGGATTCGGCGTAGATCTTGTAGACGTCTTCCGTCCCCGAGGGCCGGGCCGCGAACCACGCGTTGTCGGTGGTGACCTTAAGCCCGCCGATCGGGGCGCCATTGCCGGGCGCTTCGGTCAGCTTGGCGGTAATCGCCTCGCCGGCCAGTTCGGTGGCGGCCACGTCGGCGGCGGAGAGTTTCGCCAGCGCGGCTTTCTGCTCCCGGGTCGCCGCCGCGTCAATCCGTGCGTAGGACGGCGCCCCGAACTTCTCGGTCAGTCCCGTATACAGTTCCGACGGCGAGTTTCCGGTCACCGCCACGATTTCGGAGGCCAGCAGCGCCAGCAGGATGCCGTCCTTGTCGGTGGACCACGGCTTGCCGTCGAACCGCACGAAGGAGGCCCCGGCCGACTCCTCGCCGCCGAAAACGCCTTCCCCGGAGAGCAGCCCGGGCACGAACCACTTGAAGCCCACGGGGACTTCCACCAGCTGCCGGCCCAGGCCGGCCGCCACCCGGTCGATCATCGAGGAGGACACCAGCGTCTTGCCCACGGACGCGCCGGCCGGCCAGTCCGGCCGGTTCCTGTAGAGATAGTCGATGGCCACGGCAAGGTAGTGGTTCGGGTTCATCAGCCCGGCATCAGGGGTCACGATTCCGTGCCGGTCCGCGTCGGCGTCGTTGCCGGTGGCGATGTCGAAGGCGGCGCCGCCGCCGCGCACGGCGTTGATCAGCGAGGCCATCGCCGACGGCGACGAACAATCCATCCGGATCTTCTCGTCCCAGTCCAGGGTCATGAACGCCCATTGCGGGTCCACCGCCGGATTGACCACGGTCAGGTCCAGCCGGTGCCGCTCGGCGATGGCGGCCCAGTAGTCCACCGAGGCCCCGCCCATCGGGTCGGCACCGATCCGCACGCCGGCGGAACGGATGGCGTCCAGGTCCAGCACCTTCGGCAGGTCGTCCACGTACGCGGCCAGGAAGTCGTACGTACCGATGGACCCGGAGAACCGGGCCTGTCCCAGCGTGATCCGCTTGACGCCGCGCAGGCCCGCCTCCAGCAGTTCGTTGGCGCGGGCGGCAATCCACCCGGTGGCATCCGAGTCGGCGGGGCCGCCGTGCGGCGGGTTGTACTTGAAGCCGCCGTCGCCGGGCGGGTTGTGCGAGGGGGTGATCACGAT
Organism: Arthrobacter sp. Y3225116; assembly: GCF_059091245.1. Lineage (NCBI taxonomy): Bacteria > Bacillati > Actinomycetota > Actinomycetes > Micrococcales > Micrococcaceae > Arthrobacter > Arthrobacter sp. Y3225116. Next base: position 3,549 of record NZ_JBNHGL010000152.1, on the reverse strand, counting down.
GCCGTCGGCCTGGGCGTCCGGATGGGCGGCGTTATGGGTGAGGATCGCGTGGCTGACCGCCGGCGTCGGGGTCCACCCGGTGCGGGAATCGACCAGCACTGCCACACCGTTTCCGGCCAGCACCTCGAGGGCGGTGTCCTGGGCCGGGTCGGAGAGGGAATGCGTGTCTTTGCCGACGAACAGCGGTCCGGCGATGCCCTGCCCGGCGCGGTACTCCACGATTGCCTGCGTGATGGCGGCAATGTGGTCCTCATTGAAGGATGCCTTCAGGCTGGAGCCGCGGTGCCCGGAGGTGCCGAAAACCACGCGCTGGGACGGGTCGGCCGGATCCGGCTTGACGTTGAAGTACGCGTCGCGGAGCGCGGTCAGGTCAACAAGGTCGCTGGGAAGGGCCACTGTGCCCGCACGGTTTGCCATCCCTCCAGCATGCCAAAAAACTATCGATCCGTGGCGACCGGGTGGCGGATCCGGCCCGATGGCCCCGATCTTCCCGCGCGCCTAGACTGGTAAACAGCACTGAAGCTGCGCAGCAGCGAATCAATCCCAGGGGGAATCAACAGTATGTCCGGCACGGAGAACAGGCCGCCCTTTAACGACCCGAAGCATCCGGGGTGGTACACCGATCCCAACGCAGGCCGGGCCGTGCCGCAGCCGCCGCCGCTGCCCGAAGCGGCGAACCCGTACGCCTACCAGCCCGGCCCCGGCGCGCAGCCGTACACCGGGCAGCAGCCGTACGGCGGACCGGACTACAACCAGCCGATGTACTACACGCCGCAGGCCGAGCCGAAGGGGCTGAGCATCGCGGCGCTGGTGCTGGGCATCGTCTCCGTGGTGACGTTCGGCTTCATGCTGGTCCCGCAGGTCCTGGCCATCGTGTTCGGCCACATCGCGCTGGGCAAGGAACGGGCCGGCCGCAGCATGGCGCTGGCCGGCCTGATCATGGGCTACGCGGTCGCCGGCATCTGGTGCCTGCTGCTCTTCATCGGCATCTTCGCCGGAGCGTAGGTCCCGCCGGCGCCTCGGTACATCGCTGGTCGGCTACCCCCGCTTCACCCCGCCGACTATTCAGCACCGGCCCTCCTGAACGCTCAGAAGGGCCGGAGCTGAATAGCGGATGAGGGAAAGGCCCCTCACGACGGCGATGCCCGGGCGGGAGAAATCCCGGCCCGGGCATCGCCGTCGTCGTTAAGGTCCGTCCTAGCGGATGCCGCCCATCAGCTTCTTCAGCGACGGCACGGCCGCGGCCAGGCCGACGCCGAGGATGATCGCCGTCACCCCGATGAAGCCGAAGTACGGGGCTTCATTGGCCGGGTCGTAGTAGCCGGCCAGGATGCCCGCCAGCGTGGTGCCCAGCGAGATGGAGAGCAGGAACAGCGCCACCATCTGGGTCTGGAAGGCCTTCGGCGCCAGCTTGGTGGACACCGAGGAGCCGGTCGGGGAGAGGAACAGTTCCGCCATGGTGAACAGGAACAGGATGCCGACCATGGCCAGCAGCGGTGTGGAGTTGGCGCCGCCGCCGGTGAGCGGGATGAACGCCAGGAACGCCAGGCCCATCACGACCAGACCCAGGGCGAACTTCAGCGGCGAGCTGGGCTGCTTCGGGCCGAGCTTGGTCCACAGGGCTGCGAAGATGCCGGCGAAGATGATGATGAAGACCGGGTTGATGGACTGCACCCAGCTGGCCGGCATTTCCCAGCCGCCCAGCGTGCGGTCCAGCTGCTTGTCCGCGTACAGGGCCACCACGGTGAACTGCTGCTGGAACAGCGCCCAGAACGCGGCGGAGGCGATGAACAGCGGGATGAAGGCGTACACGCGCTTGCGCTCCACGGCGTCGACCTGCTTGCTGGAGAGGATCACCACGAAGTAGGCCACGGCGGCGATGATCGCCAGCCAGGCCATGATCGGGGCCAGGTTCGAGGCGGTCACCAGGCCGAACGCCACCAGCAGCACCATGACGACGACGGCGGCCGCGGCCACGGCGGCCACCTTGCCGTAGTTGCCGCGGGGCAGCGGGTTGGCCACATGGTGCGCGGCCTCGGGCAGGTTCTTGCGGGTCAGGGCGTACTGGGTCAGGCCGATGGCCATGCCCAGCGCGGCCAGGCCGAAGCCGTAGTGGAAACCGAGCTGCACCTGGGCCAGGCCGGTGAGCAGCGGGCCGAAGAGGCCACCGATGTTCACGCCCATGTAGAAGATGGAGAAGCCGGCGTCGCGGCGGTCGTCCTTCAGGCTGTAGAGCGAGCCGACCAGCGAGCTGGCGGTGGCCTTGAGGCCGCCGGAGCCGATGGCCACCAGGATCAGGCCGATGGCCAGGCCGACGCCGCCCGGGATCAGGGCCAGCGCGATGTGGCCCAGCATGACCATGATGCCGGTGTAGAAGAGGACCTTTTCGGACCCCAGGAGGCGGTCGGCCACCCACGCGCCAAGGATCGAGGAGAGGTACACGCCGCCGCCGTAGGCACCCACCAGGCCGGTGGCAATTCCCTCGTCGATCCCCAGGCCGCCCTCGGCGACCGAGTAGTACATGTAGTAGAGCAGGATGCCCTGCATGCCGTAGAAGGAGAAACGCTCCCAGAGTTCTACGGAGAAAAGATTCGCCAGCATCCGTGGATGCCCGAAGAAGGTTTTGCCGGTTTGGGTGGACTGTTTTGTTGTTTCCGGCTGCGGATTCCCGGACTGCACGGTATTGCTCACGGTGTTCTATTCTGACAGTCCCCTACATGAAATGTCATATTCTGCGCCCGGGACCGGGACGCGTGTTAGAGCAAAACCGCAGGTCAGGCCGGGGTTGCAGGATTCATCGCACGCCCTCCAGCTGCGCGGCGGCGGCCAGCAGCATGGCCTCCGAGCCGGGCTTGCCGATCAGCTGGACGCCCATGGACAGGCCCTCCTCGGTGGTGCTGACGGGAACGGCGATGGCGGGCAGCCCGCACACGTTGACCAGCGAGGTGTACGGCGAATACTGGCACTGGCGCATGTAGTCCACGTCCGCGCTGTTGGCGGTGTACCAGCCCACCGGCCGGGGGGTCTGTGCCAGCGCGGGCGTCAGAACCAGGTCGTACCGGCCGAACTGTGCCCGGGTGTCGTCCTGGAAACGCGCCAGCGCGGCCAAGGCGTCCGGCAGCGCCTCCGGCCCGCGCTTCAGGGCCCGGCGGCGGAAGGAGCGGGTGAGCGGCATGAGCTGCGGTTCGCGGCCGGCCGGCAGCTCCAGCCGGGCCAGGCCGGAGGTCCACACCGTGGCAAACGCCTCCGGGTAGCGGTTGTCGTAGCGGATCTCCGCCTCGTCGAGCGCGTGGCCCAGCCCCAGCAGCAGCTCCACCGCGGTGTCCAGCGCCTCGCGCGCCTCCGGCTCCAGCGACAGCGGGTAGGCGGACTCGAACGGAGAGTCGGTGCTGACGCCGATCCGGAAGCGCCCTTCGGCGCGTAGCGCTGCGGTGAGGAAACCGGGTTCCCCCGGGAAGGCCGCGCGGGCCAGCGCTTCGTCCGCCATGGCGTCCATCAGCAGCCCGGCATCGGCCGCTGTGCGGGCCAGGGGCCCGGCGACCACCAGCC
>NZ_JBNHGL010000151.1:0-7119 GCF_059091245.1 Arthrobacter sp. Y3225116 | reverse complement strand
CGCGCAGGACTCCGCCTGGGAGCGGTCCCACGCATCACCGGCGCGCGAGCGGCGCAGCTGGTAGTCCGCTTCGGAGGCCGGGTCGGCGATCAGGTGGAACGGTGCCGCCTCGGTGACGGTCACCGTGACCAGATCGCCCGGCCGCGGCGCCGGCGCACCCGCGGGCACGGAAAAGTGCACCAGCCGCTGGTCCCGGGCCCGCCCGGAGAGCCGGTGGGTTGCCTCCGCCTTGCGTCCCTGCTGCGCGGTCACCATGACCTCGAGCCTGCTGCCCAGTTGTTTGGCGTTCTCTTCGGCGGCGATCCGGTCCTGCAGGGCAATCAGGCGCTCGTAGCGTTCCTGCACCACGGCCTTGGGCAGCTGGTCCGGCAGTTCCGCGGCCGGCGTGCCGGGCCGCTTGGAGTACTGGAAGGTGAAGGCACTGGCGAAACGGGCCCGTTCCACCACGTCCAACGTGGCTTGGAAGTCCTCCTCCGTCTCCCCCGGAAATCCGACGATGATGTCGGTGGAGATGGCGGCGTGCGGGATCCGTTCCCGGACCTTTTCGAGGATGCCGAGGAACTTGGTGGACCGGTAGGACCGGCGCATGTCCTTCAGGACCTTGTCCGACCCCGACTGCAGCGGCATGTGCAGCTGCGGCATGACGTTGGGTGTTTCGGCCATGGCGTCGATGACGTCGTCGGTAAACGCCGCCGGGTGCGGGCTGGTGAACCGGACGCGTTCGAGGCCTTCAATGTTGCCGCAGGCGCGCAGCAGCTTCGCGAAGGCGCCGCGGTCGCCAAATTCCACGCCGTAGGAGTTCACGTTCTGCCCCAGCAGGGTGACCTCGATGGCGCCGTCGTCGACCAGGGCCTGGACCTCCGCCAGGATGTCCCCCGGCCGGCGGTCGCGTTCCTTGCCGCGCAGCGAGGGCACGATGCAGAACGTGCAGGTGTTGTTGCAACCGACCGAGATGGAAACCCACCCGGAGTACACCGCGTCGCGCTTGGTGGGCAGTGTCGAGGGGAAGACATCGAGCGACTCGAGGATTTCCAGCTGCGCTTCGTTGTTGTGCCGGGCACGCTCCAGCAGGGCGGGAAGCGAACCCACGTTGTGGGTGCCGAACACGACGTCGACCCAGGGCGCCTTCTGGAGGATCGTCTCCCGGTCCTTCTGCGCCAGGCAGCCGCCGACGGCGATCTGCATGCCGGGGTTGCGTTCCTTCACGGGGGCGAGCTGGCCGAGGTTGCCGTACAGCTTGTTGTCCGCGTTCTCCCGCACCGCACAGGTATTGAACACCACGACGTCGGCCTGCCCGCCTTGGGACTCGACCATGCCGGCTGCTTCGAGGAGCCCGGCAAGCCGCTCGGAATCGTGTACGTTCATCTGGCAGCCGAACGTGCGCACTTGGTAGGTGCGGGCTTCGTGCTGCGTCTCGATGGGCGGGGCTGGGGCAGTCAAACTCACGTTACAAGGGTACGGCCTGCGGCGGGACCGGCCACAATTCGCAGGGCCGGTAAATCAGTACCAGTTATTGGCCAGCTGGAAGTCCAGGGCCAGGCACGGCGAACCGTACCGGGACTCGATGTAATCCAGGCCGCGGTCGAGACGGATCCGGAAAACGTACCCGCCGTCGGTCGATTTCTCGACGCCGGCGTTTCCTTCCGACTCCTGGTTCCATAGTTCTTCGAGGCAGGCCAATTCCCCGGCAGCCCAGCCGGGGGCGGGGATTGCTGCTCCGGTGTGGGCGTCGGCTTGCCCCGAGTCGTTCGCGGGCGCTTCGGCAGGAGCCGAGGAACCGCCCTGGTCTGCCGCCGCGCCGGCCGCCGGTGCCTGTTCTTCGGCAGCGCCGGCTGCAGCCTGGTGATTGCCTGCCCCCGGTGCGGCTTGTTCTTCGGCCGTGCGCCCGGCAGCTGCCTTGTCGGCCGGGTCTGTCGCCGCGCCCTCTCGTGCCGCGCTCTCCTGCGCTCCGGGGGCGCCTTGTTGCCCTGGATCCGTGGGGCCGGAGGCTTCCGTCTCCGCGGCCTCTGCTGCAGGGGTTTCGGCCGCCCGTGCGGCGGCAGTTTCCTCTTCTTCCGTGCGCGCCTCCGGCGTCCGGGCGTCCTTCTGCGCGGCCGCGTCGGTGGACGCTCGCTCCGCTTGCTGGCTCTGGGACGCACGCGTCACCGGCCGCTGCCCCTCGTCCGGGTCGCTCCAGCCCATCAGCTGCTTCACCGGGGCTGCGATGAATCCCACCGCTGCGGACGGGCTCTGGCCGCTGTGGAGGGCGCCCGCTGCCCCGGTTGCGCCGAGGGCGGCGACGGAGCCGAGGGTCAGCCCCGCAAAAATCCGGAGGCGGCGCCGCCTGCGGTTGCTCCTGCGTAGCTGGGTGGATTGGCGACGTTCATTCTGCGATGGGCTCACAGTCGCACAATGATACCGACCAAACCGGCGAAAGTCTCAATTTCATAACGGAGCGGTCTCAGAACTCCGGGGTGGCGGCGTTGCCGAGTTCCTCGTCCGCGACCCGGTAGGCCAGCGAGGGCGGATAGCCCTTCCGGGCCAGCATCGAAACCAACCGCCGCAGATGCTTGTCCCTGGCCGACCGGTCGTTCAGTTCCCAGTCGGGACGGATCTTGCGGCGAACGAGTCCCCGCGCGGCTTCCAGCTCGTCGTCGGGCGAAAGCTGGTCAAGTGCCTGCTCGGCGATGTCGCCGGTGATCCCCTTGTCCGCGAGTTCCCGCTTGAGGGCAGCGCGTGCCAAGGAACGGATCTGGGAGCGGCTGCGCACCCACATTTCGGCGAACTCGGCGTCGTCGATGAGGTTGACTTCTTCGAATCGGTCGAGCACCGCCTCGGCGACGTCGTCCGGGACGCCGCGCTCAGCCAGCTTTGCGGCCAGCTGCGCGCGGCTTTTCGGGGACCGTGTCAGCGCGCCCAGCACAATCGAGCGTGCCACCGCGTGGGGATCCGCCTCGGGCGCCAGGTCGGCCGGGCTGCCCGGCGTTGGCCCGGCGGCCGGACCGTTCCTGCGGGCCACCTAGAATCCGTCGACTGCCTTGAGCTTCGGTCCGCCTTCTTCTCCGCTGTCCGGAACGGGGTCGATCCCGAGCTTCTGCCGGATTTTGCGTTCCAGCTCGTCGGCCAGGTCCGGGTTGTCGATCAGGAACTTACGGGCGTTTTCCTTGCCTTGGCCCAGCTGGTCGCCGTCGTAGGTGAACCAGGCGCCCGACTTCTTCACCAGCGAATGTTCCACGCCCATGTCGATCAGGCTGCCCTCGCGGGAAATGCCGTGACCGTACAGGATGTCGAACTCAGCCTGCTTGAAGGGCGGAGCCATCTTGTTCTTGACAATTTTGGCGCGGGTGCGGTTGCCCACCGGGTTGGCGCCGTCTTTCAGGGTCTCGATGCGGCGGACGTCGATGCGCACGGAGGCATAGAACTTCAGCGCCTTACCGCCGGTGGTGGTCTCCGGGCTGCCGAAGAACACGCCGATCTTTTCGCGCAGCTGGTTGATGAAGATGGCCGTGGTCTTGGACTGGCTGAGCCGCCCGGTAATCTTTCGCAGGGCCTGGCTCATGAGGCGCGCCTGGAGCCCCACGTGGCTGTCACCCATTTCGCCCTCGATTTCCGCGCGGGGCACGAGGGCCGCGACGGAGTCGATCACGATGATGTCCAGCGAGCCGGAGCCAATCAGCATGTCCATGATTTCCAGGGCCTGCTCACCGGTATCCGGCTGCGATACCAGCAAGGCGTCGGTGTCGACGCCAAGCTTCTTGGCATATTCGGGGTCCAGGGCGTGCTCGGCGTCGATGAAGGCCGCGATGCCGCCGTTCTTCTGCGCGCTGGCCACGGCGTGAAGCGCCACGGTGGTCTTACCGGAAGATTCCGGACCGTAGATTTCCACCACGCGGCCCCGCGGCAAACCGCCGATGCCCAGCGCCGCGTCCAAGGTGATCGAACTGGTGGAGATCGTTTCGATGGGGGCGCGCGTGTCGTCGCCGAGCCGCATCACCGACCCCTTGCCGAACTGCTTGTCGATCTGCGCCAGCGCAGCTTCCAGTGCCTTCTCGCGGTCAGCTGGTGCGGCCATTGTTCACCTCAGTCTCTTGCGGCCCTCGGGCCTTTTTTGTCTTGACGTCTTCCGACCGTAACCGCCGGTTCGGACAAAATGGGATCGGCAGCGGAGCGTGTGGATGATCCGTCCACTCGGGGGTCTGTGTAGAAGCTTAGCGGTATCCGAACACACTTTCGAACATATCGGCATTTGGCGCCGCGTGTCCTGTTCAGCCGCGCGGCTCACGGTCCTTGCCCCAGCGCCGCTCGGGCGGAACGTCCTGGACATCGCAGAGGGCCAGCCACACGGTTTTGGGCGGGATGCCCGCGGACAGCGCTTCGGCCGCGGTACGGCCCCCGAGCTGACCCAGCACCAGGTCGGCCGCCAGGACATGCGAGTATGCGGGACCGAATTCATCGTCCATCAACCGCCAGAAGTCACTGGTTCGCACGCGTCCATCTTCTCACGTGTCCGTCCGGCCTCAACCGGACCGGACGGAGATTCGGCGCCATCGGAATACGCGTACGGCGCGTCAGGCCGCCGTTGCCCTGCGTGTGCATGCTGCTCATTACAATGAGCCCATGACAGACCACGCCACAGGCAGCTCAGATGCAGGGTTCGATGCAGCCATCGAAGCACTGGAACGGCAGCTGAGCCTGCTCTGGCGCCGGGCCAGGGCGAATTCGCACCGGGTGGCACGTAACGTCCACCCGGACATGGAGCCTGCCGCCTACGGACTGCTGTTGATCCTGCAGCGGGAGCGCTCCATGCGGCTGACCGAACTGGCGGCCGCCATCGGCGTCGGCAAACCCTCCGTGAGCCGCCAGATCGCCATGCTTGAGCAGTTGGGACTGGTTGGCAAGGAGGCGGATCCACTGGACGGACGGGCCCAATCCATCACCTTGACTCCGGCCGGGCTGGAAAAGCTGGCCGAGGCACAGGCCGCCCGCAAAGTCGCCTTCCACGAGCGCCTTGGCGACTGGTCGGTCGAGGACCTGTCCACGCTGGGACAGCTGCTGGACCGGCTGAACGCTTCGTATGCCAACGAGCCGCCCGTCCACTAGCGGCACAGCTTCACCGGGAGGGGCAGGCGCGGCGGGGCAACCGCCGGCACAACAAAAACCGGCCGGTCCGCCACGGGGCGGAACCGGCCGGTTCAGGTGTTCGGGTCAGTAGCGGGCGGAAGCCAGTCCGCGCAGCTCGTCGGGCAGCTCGTCGGGAATGGCCCCGACAAACTCCCGGGACAGTTCCTGCGGAACGGTGTCGGGAATGACGACGCCCTCGGCGTCGGCGACCCGGTCGCTGACTTCCCGGAGCATGTGCGACAGGGGAACGTCCAAAGCCGAGCAGATCGAGGACAGGAGTTCCGACGATGCTTCCTTCTGGCCGCGTTCGACTTCGCTCAGGTATCCGAGGGAGACGCGGGCGCTGTGCGACACTTCTCGAAGGGTGCGTCCCTGACGCTGCCGGACATCGCGGAGGACGTCGCCAATCTCGTGTCGTAGCACCACCATCTTGCGCTCCTTCTGCTCCGTACGCGGTTCTTCGGCCAATCCCACATCACGCCAACGGACTACACCGTTTACGGACACGGGCTGCTTTACCATCTGTATCGCCTTGCTCCCTCATGAGGTGTGCGGCTCGCGCCGCTGTCTTCCAAGCCTAGGCCAACAACGTAACAGTTGCTGACACCCTTTGATAACTACTGAATCAAAGTTTTTGTTCCCGGGCCCGATTCTCCGGTGCCGGCGGGACCGGGGGCCGCGTCGATCGCGAGGCCCAGTTGTTCGATGGCCGCTTCGCACGCCAGCCGCCGGATGCGGGCACGGTCGCCCTCGAAGCGGTATTCGACGGCGCGCGTGCCGTCCGGAGACGCTACCCCGATCCACACGGTTCCCACATCCCGTCCACCGTGCGGTTCCGGTCCCGCCACCCCGGTCGTGGACACCGCGATGTCGGCCTGCAACACGCGCCTGGCGCCGTCGGCCATCTGGCAGGCAACCGCTTCAGTGACCGCGCCCTCGCGCTCGAGCAGGCCCGCGTCGACGCCGAGCACCGCCGTCTTGATCCGGCCCTGGTAGGACACCACGCCGCCGCGGAGCGTGCCCGAAGCCCCCGGAACGGTGGCCAGTTCCGCCGCCACCATTCCCGCCGTCAGCGATTCGGCCGTGGCCAAGGTCACCTTCCGCGCGATGGCGGCTCCTACGACCACGGATGCGGGCGTGGTCACGGCCGGCCCTGCGGCTTCGCGAGGGCGGCACGGCGCAGCGCCACTGCCTTGACCACGTAGTCGATGCCGGTTGCCACGGTCACGACGACGGCGACCGCCATGACGGCAAAGGCGACCCAGACGGCCCAGGACCCGAGCCACGCCTCCAGCGGCAGGAGGTACAGGAAGATCGCCAGGGTTTGCAGCACGGTCTTCAACTTGCCGCCGCGCGAGGCCGGCATGACGCCGTAGCGGATGACGACGAAACGCAGCAAGGTGATGCCCAGCTCCCGGACCAGGATGACGACGGTGATCCACCACGGCAGGTCGCCCAGCACCGACAGGAGGATCAGGGCCGCACCAATCAGGAGTTTGTCGGCGATCGGGTCGGCTATCTTGCCGAAGTTGGTGATCAGGCCCCGGGACCGGGCCAGGTCGCCGTCAAGCTTGTCGGTGTAGATTGCGACGGCAAAAACCGCCACCGCCAGCCAGCGGAACACCTGCCCTGCCCCGGCGTCCGCCAGCAGGAACCAGATGAAAAACGGGACCAGCAGGATCCGCACGGTGGTGAGGACGTTGGCGATATTGAGCAGGGGCACGGGCCGGGACACTGAATCAGTCACGGTTTCAAGGCTACCCGCCCGCCGTGGCCCTTCGGCCGCCGCCGGCGGGTGCGCGGCAGGCACGTCAGCGCCCGGTCAGGCTCCAGGCGTCCTCGGACCCTGAATCGTCGCCGTCGTGGTAGTCCTCCGCCTGCGACCGCGAGTCCAGGTCTTCGGCGACCAGGTCACGCGGGCCGTCGAAGCCGTGGTTCGCGTTGGCGTTCTCCGCCAGCGCCTCCGTCAGCGAATCGGCCTCGCCCGCCGCGCCCGGGGCGGCCGCCGGTGGCTCATCG
>NZ_JBNHGL010000150.1:0-7133 GCF_059091245.1 Arthrobacter sp. Y3225116 | reverse complement strand
CGAAAGAGGATCCCTTCTACCGCCGGAGGCCGAACTTGCTCGACAGACGGCATCCAGCAGGGCGTCAGTAAGGGCTGCCCTTCGGACCCTCGAAGGCGGAGCGGGCCGGGTGCTTTCCGGTCTCGCCGAGGTCTTCGAGCTTCTCGGCGTCGATGCCGGCGAGCTTGCGCTGGCTGCGCGGAAGCCTGCCCTTGGTGCCTTCGGGAATGTTCAGGTCGGTGAACAGGTGCGGGGAGGAGGAGTAGGTCTCCTGCGGTTCCGGTACGTCCAGGCCGAGGGCCTTGTTGATCAGGCCCCAGCGCGGGACGTCGTCCCAGTCCACGAAGGTGACGGCGGTGCCCTTGTTGCCGGCGCGGCCGGTCCGGCCCACCCGGTGCAGGTAGGCCTTCTCGTCTTCGGGGCACTGGAAGTTGATCACGTGGGTGACGTCTTCGACGTCGATGCCGCGGGCAGCGACGTCGGTCGCGACCAGCACGTCCACCTTGTTGTTGCGGAACGCGCGCAGCGCCTGTTCGCGGGCGCCCTGGCCGAGGTCGCCGTGGATGGCGCCGGCGGCGAACCCGCGGTCGATCAGCTCCTCGGACAGCTTGGCGGCCGTGCGCTTGGTCTTGGTGAAGATGATGGTCCGGCCGCGGCCCTCGGCCTGCAGGATGCGGGCCACCACCTCGTCCTTGTCCAGGTTGTGTGCGCGGTAGACGACCTGGCGGATGTCCTTCTTGGTGATGCCTTCGTCGTCCGGGTCGGCGGCGCGGATGTGCGTCGGCTGCGTCATGTACCGCCGGGCCATGGCGATGACCGGTCCGGGCATGGTGGCGGAGAAGAGCATGGTCTGGCGCACGGCCGGGGTTGCGGCCAGCAGCGTCTCGACGTCCGGCAGGAAGCCCAGGTCCAGCATCTCGTCGGCTTCGTCCAGGACCACGATGCGGACGTTCTTCAGGCTCAGATGCTTCTGGCGGTGCAGGTCGATCAGCCGGCCGGGGGTGCCGACCACGACCTCGACGCCCTTCTGCAGCAGCTCGATCTGGGGCTCGTAGGCGCGGCCGCCGTAGATGACGGCGACGCGGGCGTTGCGCTGCTTGGAGGCGGTCATGAGGTCGTTGCCGACCTGCACGGCCAGTTCGCGTGTCGGCACAACGATCAGGGCCTGCGGCGCACCGGGCACCGGAAGCTTGTCGAAGCCGTCGTCGTCAGGTCCCACCACCCGCTGCAGCGCGGGGATGCCGAAGCCCAGGGTCTTGCCCGTACCGGTCTTGGCCTGGCCGATGATGTCGTGGCCGCCCAGGGCCACCGGCAGGGTCATGGCCTGGATCGGGAAGGGGTGGGTGATGCCGGCGTCGAAAAGCGACCGCACGATGTCCGCGCGGACGTTGAAGTCGGCGAAGGTCTGCTTGGGCAGTTCGTGGGGGCGTTCGTCGGAGGCCAGCACGGCCTCGACGACCAGTTCTTCGGCGCTGTTGTCAGCGTGGATGAGCTGTTCGCCAGCCACCTGGATATTTTCAGTGTTCAATTACATACCGTTCATTCAGGCGCCGACGCCGGCGGTGCTCAACGGTCCCGCAGGTGCTGCGGGAGCGGAACAAGGCGGAAGCGTGGCGCAACCAGTGGAAGCCGATCGCGGGCTAACAACTGCTTTCCCGGCCGGCCAACGAGGCAGCCAAGGAGGTTAAAGATCGCGTAGGGACGGATCTGTTGATGGATTCACTTCACTCAATCAACGACCGGGCATCCAGTACTACACGATTAAGTCTACCGGTCGTTGGCAAACCGGGCCCTGCGGCGCACCGTGCGGGGCATTAACCGTCGGCGAGTTCGAAGTGCAGGCGCCGTTCCTCGATGTCCGCCACGGTCAATCGAACGCGCACCGTGGCCCCCGCCGCCAGGATTCCCGAGCACCGTGCGGTGACCGGCGGGTCGCTGAGCTGGACCACGCCGTACGGCTCCTGGCCGCCGTTGCCTTTGCCCCTGCCGGCCACCAGGACTTTCCCGTTGCCGTTGCCGTTCCCGTTACGGCCGCCGGCGCCGTTGGCGTTGCCGTTGCCATTACCGTTGCCCGGGTACCGGGTGCCGGTGATCACGACGGCGTCGAACTCTTCCCCGACGCGGTGGCTCAGCAGCGCCGTTTCAACGGCGTCCAGGGCAGCGCGGTCCACCCGTCCCGCCAGCTGGTCGGAGGCCGCCATCAGCTTGGGCAATTCCTCCAGCGCGTCCTGGGCCCACTGCGGGACGGGTTCGCCGGCGCACAGGGCATGGCAGATCACCAGCACGAAACGGTCCACCAGCCGCCGCAGGGGCGCCGTGGCGTGCGCGTAGGGGGCGGCAATGGCGGCCTGCTGCCGTTCGGGCGGGAGCTCGCCGACGAACGGCGTGTAGCCGGCACCGCGGAAGAGGGCGGTGGCCCCGTGCATCAGGGCCAGCTGCTTGGGATCGGTGGTGTCCAGGCTGCGCAGATAGTCGCCGTAGGCCATCTCGTGCGGCCACGGGAACCCCAACGCCTCGGTCTGCCGGCGGTACTGGGCCTCGGCGTCCGCGTCCGGTCCCGGCATGGTGCGCAGGATCCCGATCCTGCCCTCCAGCATGATCTTGGCCGCGGCCATCCCGGTCATCAGCGATATCTGGGCGTTCCAGTCCTCCACCGGCAACGGCGGCCTGGTGACAATGAAGTAGTGCCGGCCGTCATGGGCGATCTCCTGGTCGGGGACGTTCAGGCTCGCCCCGCCGCGCTCGCGTTCGAGCTCCACCCGCTTGCTGCCCACTTCCTTCAGCAGCAGCAGGGTGGGCGCCGCGTCGCCCGAATCGATGTCCTGCTGCACCTGCTCGTAGTTCAGCTTGGCCCGGCTGCGCACCCTGGCGCGTTCCAGGGTGGCAGCGGTGACGCGCGCAGCGGCGTCGAGCTCGAATCGCCACACGTAGGCCGACCGCAGCTGGTCCGCCAGCAGCGACCCGGCCTGTTCCCCGATGACGTCGGGATGCAGCGGGATCCGTCCGTCCGGGGCATAGATCGTCTGGCCCCGCCGCCGGGTTTCGGCATCCAGTTCACCGCCGGCCTCCACAAAGGAGGGGACGTCGGCGATCGCGTACCAGACCGTGTAACCGCCGTCGGTGGACTCGATGTACAGGGCCTGGTCCAAGTCGGTGGACGCGGGCGGATCGATGGTCACGAATTCCAGTGCGGTCAGATCGGTCTCCGGCAGCCGATGGGCGGCCACGGCGGCCCGGGCCTCCGCGAGTGCGCCCGCGTCGAACTCCTGCGGCAGGTCGAACTCTGTCCGCAGGTCCTTCAGCACCCGTGCCAGCAGATGCTGGGACTCGTTGACCTTCGGGTCCAAATGCGGGTACGGCACACGGTTAGCCTAACGGCAGCCGCGTCGAAATGGGACGCTACCCTTGGATTTATGAGCACCGTGAGCACCGTTCCCGCAGCGCCCGGCGAGGATTCCGGCCGCCGCCGGCAATTCCTGATCGATCTGTACGGCGTGATGGCCTACGGCGAGCTGTCCGCCTTCGAGCGGTTTTCCTCCGACGCACGCTTTTCGCCCACCTTGCATGACCGGGCCGCCGTCGGCCGGCTCGCGGTGACCGAGTTTGAACATTTCGAGGCCGTGGCCGCGCAGCTGGAGCAGCTGGGCGTGGACGTGGAAACGGCCATGGCCCCGTTCCAGCCCTCCATCGATGCCTTCCACGACCGGACGCGCCCGGCCGACTGGTACGAGTCCCTGATGAAGGCCTACGTCACCGACGGCGTGCTGGGCGACTTCTACCTGCACATCGCCGGGGCCCTCGACAGCGAGACGCAGAAGCTGGTCGCCCGGATCAAGGAAAACACCGAGCAGATCTCCATGATCGCGGCCCGGCTGCAGCAGGTGCTGGCCGACGATCCGCGGCTGGCCTCGCGGCTGGCGCTGTGGGGGCGCAGGCTGGTGGGGGAGGCCTTGACCCAGGCCCAGCGGATTGGGATTGAGCGCGCCGTGCTCAGCGAGCTGATGCGGGGGCAGGATCCCGACCGGCAGGCGCAGGCCACCGGAGAGTTGTTTGCCCGGCTGACCCAGAACCATTCGCGCCGCATGAATGACCTGGGCCTGACGGCGTGAGCGCGGGCCTTCAACGCGGTTGGGTTCGCCGGTAGGCTGGCGGCACAGGCGGCCGCAAGCCGCGGCAGCCGCAGACCGCCGCGCAACCGGGAGGCATCGTGGGACGTGCGAAAGACGTACTCGGCAGTGAGGAAATCGACCGGCAGCTGCGCGGGTTGCCGCAGTGGCGCTACGCGGACGGAGCGCTGGTCAGCGCGTTCAAGCTGGACAATGGGCGCGAGGCCCTGAACTTCATTGCCGCCGTGGGCGACCTGGCCGAGGAGCAGCGGCATCACCCGGACCTGGACTGGCGGTACAACAAGGTCTTCTTGCGCTTCACGTCGCATGACGCCGATTCCGAAGTCACCACCCGTGACGTGTCCGCGGCGGCAGCGGTGAGCGTGCTGGCCCGGAAGCTCGGCGCGGACGCAGACCCGGACAGCTATCCCGGCTAGCTTCCTGCCCCGGCTGGCTTCGTTCAGCCCAGCAGGGCGGTCAGCCGTTCGGTATCCCGTTGCGCGCGGCGGCGTCCGATCCACCAGGCACCGGCCCACGCGGCCGGAACGGAAACGGCCATCGGCAGCAGCCAGGACAGGAAGTGCACGCCCGGTTCGGAGCCCAGTCCGGCGGCCATGAGGACGAACCAGAGCAGCACCGCCGCCGCCACCGCGATCCCGGGCAGCAGCAGCACCCCGTAGGCGTGGCGCCGCCGGTCCACCGCCCAGGCAGTGAAGCCGACGGCGGCGGCGACGAGCACCAGCAGGACCAGTGCGACCATGGCTGGTTACAGGGCGCCGAATCCGACGGGGCGCGGCCCCTCGGCGCCGATCTCGACGTAGGCCAGGACATTGGACGGGATGATGACCAGGCGTCCCTTGGCATCGGTCAGGCGCAGTTCGGCGCCGCCGTTCATGGCGCGGCTCGCGATCTCGGCCACCTCGTCCGGCGACTGCGACGAATCGAGCACGATTTCACGGCCGACGTTCTGCATGCCGATCTTCACTTCCACGCTGATGCCTCCTGGTAATGCTGTAAGCCGGGTGGGTTCCCTACTGGCGAATCTATCCTAGGGTTCCTTCGGGAAGCGTGAAATTCCGCGCCAAGCTAAACGGTAGATCAGTTCGCTCGCGGCGTCCTGGTCCAGTTCCCCGCCCGAGCGCAGCCAGTGCCGGGCACTGATCTGCGCCATGCCGGCCAGGGCCCGGCCCAGCAGCGTGGCCTCGACCGCCGACAGCTTGGTGTCCTCGGCGATGACTCCGGCGATGGCGCTGGCCAGCCGCGCATTGAAGTCCTCCAAGCGGCCGCTCACGTCGGGGTCGTTGTTCAGATCGGATTCGAAGACCAGCCGGTGCGCCTGGCTGTCTTGGGCGATGAACTGGTAGTAGGCCCGGATGGTGGCGTGCACGCGGAGTTTGTTGTCCGTCGTCGAGTTCAGCGCGGCCATCAGCATCGCGTTCAGCGATTCCAGATGGTGATCCAGCAGGGCCAGGTAGAGCTCCCGCTTGCCGGGGAAGTGCTGGTAGAGCACCGGCTTGCTCACGTTCGCTGCGTCGGCGATCTCGTCCATCGCCGCCGCATGGTAGCCGTTGACCACGAAGACCTCGTGTGCCGCCTGCAGCAGCTGGCGCCGTCGTTCCTCCCGCGGCAGTCGGGTGGGCTTGGCGGCTGAGCGGGGTTCTGTCGTCACGGTATTACACGGCCTCTTCCGGCGCTGCGGTCAGGAAAACTTACAGCGCCACGGTGCAGTAAGTGTCAGTCCCGACCAGTCTACGCACCAGCAACCGGCTGGGGCGTAGATTGGAAGAATGAGCACCTTGGAGACCCGGCAGCTGCCGCCGCTGGTGGAACCGGCAGAGTCCCTCAGCAAGGCCGAGACCGAGCGGTATTCGCGGCACCTGATCATCCCCGAAGTCGGCATGGCCGGCCAGCTGAGGCTGAAGAACGCCAAGGTGCTGGTGATCGGCGCCGGCGGCCTCGGATCGCCGGCCATGCTGTACCTGGCCGCCGCGGGGGTGGGCCGGATCGGGATCGTGGACGACGACGAGGTGGAAGCGAGCAACCTGCAGCGCCAGGTCATCCATGGCGTGGCGGACCTGGGTCGCAGCAAGGCGGCCTCGGCACGGGACAGCATCCTGGCGCTGAACCCCGGCGTGGACGTGGTGTTGCACGAGGTCCGGCTGGACACCGGCAACGTCCTGGAGATTTTCGCCGGCTACGACGTCATCCTGGACGGCACGGACAACTTCGCCACCCGGTATCTGGTCAACGACGCCGCCGCGCTGCTGGGCAAGCCCTACGTGTGGGGATCCATCCTGAGGTTCGACGGGCAGGTGAGTGTCTTCTGGGACGCCCACGGGCCGAACTATCGCGATCTCTATCCGGAGGCGCCGCCGCCCGGTTCGGTGCCGTCCTGCGCCGAGGGCGGCGTTCTCGGCGTCCTGTGCGCCCAGATCGGCTCCGTGATGGTCAATGAGGCGATCAAGCTGATCACCGGCATCGGGCAGACGCTGTTGGGCCGCGTCCTGGTCTTCA
This sequence comes from Arthrobacter sp. Y3225116, assembly GCF_059091245.1. Taxonomy (NCBI): domain Bacteria; kingdom Bacillati; phylum Actinomycetota; class Actinomycetes; order Micrococcales; family Micrococcaceae; genus Arthrobacter; species Arthrobacter sp. Y3225116. The sequence continues at coordinate 534 of NZ_JBNHGL010000150.1, read as the reverse complement.
ACGCCCTCCAGATGAGCTGGCGGGAGCTGAAGGTGCGCAAGGATCCCGACGCCGAGCCGATCACCGGGCTGGCCGACTACGAGGCGTTCTGCGGGGTGGCGCCGGCGCGCCCGGTCGATGCCGACCACGCGGTGGACGCCCGCACCCTGTCCCGGATGCTGGCCGACCGCGATGCCGGCAGGGGCGGCTTCGAGCTGATCGACGTCCGCGAACCGGGCGAATACGAAGTGGTGAACATTCCGGGCGCCGTCCTGGTTCCGAAGGGACGCATCCTCTCCGGCGAGGCCCTCGAGGACCTGCCCCGGGACACGGACCTGGTTTTCCACTGCAAGTCGGGCGCGCGCTCGGCCGAAGTCCTGCAGAGCCTGCTGGCGCGCGGCTACACCCGGGTATCCCATCTCGACGGCGGAATCCTGGCGTGGGTCAGGGACGTGGAGCCCTCGAAACCGGTGTACTGAAGCTCACGCCCGACGCCGGTCGGTCGGCTGCAAGCGCCGCGGCCGCCTCAGGCCGTGGCGGCCTCTTCGCCGTGCC
>NZ_JBNHGL010000149.1:0-7162 GCF_059091245.1 Arthrobacter sp. Y3225116 | reverse complement strand
CGTCCGCGAGCGCCTCGGCGTGCGCGGCCGCTGCCGTGAACGCGACGTGGTCCAGAAAACCGCGGGCCACTCCCCGCCCGTCCAACCGCGGCAGCGAGGCCGGAGCCCACCTCACCTCCAGGGGATGCAGCGCCGAAGGACAGTCGACCACCGGGGCCGGGCCGGCGCCGTCGTCCGCGCCGATCAAGGCCGCGAAGCGCGGCGCGTCCAGGGTGGCCGACATCGCCACCCACAGGAGGTCCCCGCGCAGCTGGCGGACCTCGCCGAGCATGCCGACCAGCAGGTCGGTCTCCAGGCCGCGCTCATGCACTTCGTCCAGGATCACCGCGTCCGTCCCGTCCAGGCCGGGATCGGTGAGCAGCCTTCGCAGCAGGATTCCCGGCGTGACGAATTCGATAAGCGTCTGCGGGCCCGCCCGGCGTTCCCCGCGCACCGTATAGCCGACCCGTTCGCCCAACCGGCTGCCATCCAGCGCCGCCAGGCGCCTGGCGGCGGAACGGGCGGCGACCCGGCGGGGCGGGGTGACCACGATGCGCGGCCGGCCGCCCGCCGCGGCAGCGGCCACCAGGTTGGCGACCAGCGGCGGAACCAGGGTCGTCTTGCCCGTGCCCGGCGGGGCCTGCACGACGGCGGTGCCCGTCCGGGTGCCGGCGGGTGCGGGTTCTTCGGCGACGGGGCCGCCCGTCAGGGCGGCGGCCAGGTCGTCCAAAGACTCGGCGAAGACCAGGCCTTCGCCCAGCGCGGCCAGATCGAACAGGACCTGACGGCGCGCGGGTTCCTGCGGGGTTGACTGGCTCACCCTTCCATTGTGCCGGTGCCTCTGGCGCCCTACGGCATCGCGGCCGCTCCCCGGCGGCAGGCCGCTGTCCCGCCGTCGTTGTTCGCGCTTCCACACCCCGGCACATCTCCCTTGGCAGCGCCGGCGAACTGTGCCACGTTGGAGGTGGAATGGCGAACAATCCTTTCTGAAGGGACGTGGTTCAGATGCCGAAGACGACGAAGAGCGGCAAGCCGAAGCAGAGCGAATTGCCCAGCACGCTCCAGCGGTCCGGCAAGAAGGCCCAGGAGACCTTCGCGGAAGCCCATGATTCCGCCGCCGAAACGTACGGCGACGAGGAGCGCGCCCACCGCGTGGCCTACAGCGCGCTCAAGCACACGCACGAGAAGGTGGGCGACCACTGGGAGCCGAAGGAAAAGAAGGGCCCCTCCGACCCGCAGGCCGAGGGCGGCGCCGGCACGTCTCGGGAAACCAAGGGCGGGGTGGACGCCAACGCCTCCAAGCAGCACCTCTACGATCTGGCCAAGAAGCTCGACGTCCCCGGCCGGTCGAAGATGGATAAGTCAGAACTGGTCGATGCGCTGCGCAAGGCCAACGACCGCGAGACCAGAAAGTCCCGCTAGCCGCTGAGCGCCCCGCTTCTGCCGCCGGCATGCCGGCCAAGGTGGTTACACCGCCGCCGGACTGGGTCGCGGGTGCGGGCGCCCCGTCCCGGGCCGGCGGCGGTGTAACCACCGGCTTGGCCGGAAACAACAGGGCCCCAGTCGCTCCTATTAGGCTGGGCACATGGACCTGGAGAGCGCGGCACGAGAGCTGTACGCGCTGCTGCCCGGGGAATTCACCGCAGCCCGCAACGCCAGGGCCAAGGAGGCAGCCCAGGACGGCCACAAGGAGCTCGCCCGGCAGATCAAAGCGCTGGCCAAACCGTCCGCCGCGGCCTGGCTGGTCAATCTCCTGAGCCGGCAGCGGAGCGCTGACATCACGGGCATCGTGGAACTGGGCCACGCCATGAGCGAAGCCCAGGAGCAGCTCGATCCGCAACAACTGCGCCGACTGGGTGACCAGCGCCGGGAACTGCTGGCCGCCGTAGCGGCGGAGGGCCGGAAGCTGGCCGATGAGCTCGGGCAGAAGGTGAGTGCCGCGGCGGTCGCCGAGGCGGAGCAGACGCTGCACGCGGCGATGGCGGATGCCGATGCGGCGGCGGCCGTAACCAGCGGCCTGCTGACCGAGTCGCTGTCGTCAAACGGGATCGACCCGGTGGACCTGGACGGCCGCGTTGCCCTGCCCGGGGCGGGCGCTCCCCCGGATGCCGGTGCCGAGCCGGCGCCACGCCTCCAGCCGAGACGGTCCTCGCGGGACGAACTCGCCGAGCGCCGGGCCGCCAAGGCCGAACGGGCCGCCAAGCAGGAGGCCGAAGAGGCCGAGCGGCGGCGCCGGCAGGCGAGGGCGGCACTGGAGAAGGCGGAGCAGCGCAAGGAAGACGCCGAAGCATCGGAACAGAAGGTGCTGGACAAGCTTGACCAACTGCAGAACCGGCGGGACGAACTCGTGGGCGAGCTCGCCGAACTCAAGCGGCGCATCGAGGACCTGGAACGCGAGGTCGCCTCGACCGACCGCAAGATGGAGGCTGCCGAGGAAGACCTGGTATCCGCCGCCAAGACCGCCGACCGGACGCGCAAGGCCGCCGCAGTCGCCCGCCGCGAGCTCGACGACCAGGACTAGCCGCGCGCGGTCATCGTGGGGGCGCCATTGGCGTGAACATGTAGCCTAGGTCCCAGATCCGGCGGGCAGAATGCCCGGACCGGCCAGAGCCGACAGGGGGCCCAACATGTGGCGCATTGATGCGGCCAGGACCGCACTGCTGATGATCGACATGCAAAACGATTTCGTGCTGGAAGGCGCGCCGATGGAAGTGCCCATGGCACGCCACCGGCTGCCGGAAATGGTGACCGCCGCCGCGGCCTGCCGGCAGGCGGGCATTCCGGTCATCTACACCCGCCACGTGCTGCTGGATACATTCGACGTTTCGCCGTTGGAGACCACCTACAACCAGCGGCTGCGGGCGGCCGGGATGCGCCGCGGAACCAGCGGAGTTGAGATCGTCGAGGAACTCAAGCCCGAAGCCGCCGATTACGTGCTGGACAAGCACCGCTACGACGCGTTCCACAACACGCCACTGAAGAGCGTCCTGTCGACCATCCGCGGCTTGAACACGGTAGACACGGTGATCATCGCCGGCACGCTGACCGAGGTGTGCTGCGAATCGACCGCGCGCAGTGCCTACATGAATGACTACAAGGTGGCGTTCCTCTCGGACGGCACCGGCGGCCGGTCGGAGGCTGCCCAGGCCGCTACGCTGGACGCCATCGGCACCTTCTTCGGCCGGGTGATGAGCACCGCCGACATGGAAGCGGAAATCGGAACGACGGCGTAGCTGGCCATCACCGCGGCAGCCGCTGGCGCCGGACTGTATCGCTCGTGCGACTGGGAGTGATCTGGCTCCGCCGCGGGGCACCGGGCCACACCGCACCCGGGCCATTCGGCTCCGGGCCACCCGGCATCCGGCTTCCCGGTCGGCTGCGGCTCCATCAACCATGGACCGCGCCGCCCAGCCTGCGATAGACCGGAAGGGTGTCCAGACGACGGCGGCGGCCGAGCGGGATTGGTCCAGGTGCCCTTGGGGACTTTTCCTCCGTTATGAAACGTTGAATTAGTGACACGTCAACATAGCCGGCAAGACCGTTAGGAGCATGGCAATGAAGATCAATGCGCTGGTAGTCGAGGAGAAAAACGCCCCGTTCGTGCCCGAGCAGTTGGAGCTGGACGAGCCCGGGCCGGGCGAAGTTCTGGTCAAGGTGACCGCCGTCGGGCTCTGCCACACGGACTTGATCACCCAGGCCGGCGACATGCCGCTGCCGCTGCCCGGCGTGCTGGGCCATGAAGGCTCCGGCGTCGTGGAGGCCGTCGGGGACGGCGTGACGAATGTTGCCGTGGGCGACCACGTCATCATGGGCTGGGCGTACTGCGGCGAATGCAAGAACTGCCTGCGCGGCGAGCACCGGTACTGCCTGCGGCTGGGCGAAGCACTGGTGAGCGGTGCCCGGTTCAAGGGTCCCGACGCCGGCACGTCCGCCTACACCCGGGCCGACGGAGGCAAGGTCTCCGGCCACTTCTTTGGCCAGTCGTCCTTCGCCGACTACTCGCTCGCCCTGGCGTCGTCGTTGGTGAAGGTGGACAAGGACATCCCGCTGGAACTGCTCGGGCCGCTGGCCTGCGGCATTACGACGGGTGCCGGCGCGGTGTTCAACACGGCCAGGCCCGAACCCGGCCAGTCGCTGGTGGTGTACGGAGCCGGCGCCGTGGGCCTGGCCGCCATCATGGCCGCGAAGAACACGCCCGCGGCCACGATCATCGCCATCGACCTGCACGATTCGCGGCTGGAACTGGCGCGCGAACTCGGTGCCACCCACACCATCAATTCCGGCAACACCAACGCCCTCGAGGAGATCCAGCGCATCTGCGGCGGCCCAGCCGACTACGTGCTGGAGTGCACCGGCAACATCAAGGTGGTTGAAGAAGCCGCGGACGCCGTGGGCATGCTGGGCACGCTGATCCTGATCGGCGGGGCCCCGGCGCAGGCGCGGTTCTCGGTGGACCACCTGCGCACGCTCTGGGGCAAGCGCATCATCGGCACCCTCGGCGGTTCCAGCACCTCCGCCCAGCTGATCCCCGGACTCATCGCCCTGTACAAGGCCGGACGGTTCCCCTTCGACAAGCTGGTCAAGTACTACGGGTTCGACCAGATCGACACGGCCATCGCCGATTCCACCGCCGGCGGGACCATCAAGGCCGTCTTGAAGGCCGCCGGCTGAAACCTTCCCCCTGCCCGGCCGCGCCGTGCGGCCTGCACAACCATGCAATCAACCTGAAAGGACGGGATATGTCCCTGCTTGAAGCCTCCCTGTGGGAGGGCAAGATCCATGTCAACGGCTGGCGCGACGGCGGTGCCGGCACCGCCAATTCGGTGGAGCCGGCCACCGGCGAGACGCTGGGCCGCTACGGGCTGGCCTCGGTCGAGGACGTGCAGGAAGCGGCAGCAGTGGCTGCCGCGGCGCAGAAGGACTGGGCCGCCCGCAAGCCGGAAGAGCGCGCCGCGGTGCTGCGCCGCGCCGGCGCGCTCTGGGAGGAACACGCCGAGGAAATCCAGTCCTGGATCGTGCGCGAATCCGGCGGCATCGGCCCCAAGGCCGGCCTGGAAACCCACATCGCCGCCAACGAATGCTACGAAGCCGCCGCGCTGCCCTCGCTGCCGGCCGGCGACGTGCTCACCTCCAACGAGGACCGCTGGTCCTTCGCCCGCCGCCGCCCCGTCGGCGTGGTCTCGGTCATCGCGCCGTTCAACTTCCCGCTGATCCTCTCCATCCGCGCCGTCGCCCCCGCCCTCGCCCTGGGCAACGCGGTGCTGCTCAAGCCCGACCCCCGCACCGCCGTCTGCGGCGGCGTGAGCCTGTTGCGCGTCTTCGAAGAAGCCGGCCTTCCCGCCGGGCTGCTCTCCCTGCTGCCCGGCGGCGCCGACATCGGCGCGGCAGTGGTCGAAGCCCCCGAAGTCCGGGTCATCTCCTTCACCGGCTCCACCGCCGCCGGCCGGAAGATCGGCGAATCCGCCGCCCGGAACCTCAAACGCGCGCACCTGGAACTCGGCGGCAACAACGCCATGATCGTGCTGCCCGGCGCGGACCTGGCCAAGGCCGCCTCCGCCGCCGCGTTCGGCTCGTTCATGCACCAGGGCCAGATCTGCATGACCACCGGCCGGCACATCGTCCACGAGGACATCTACGAGGACTACGTCGCCGCCCTCGCCGAGAAAGCCAGGAACCTGCCCGTCGGCGACCCCAAGACCGGCACCGTCGCGCTCGGCCCGATCATCGACGAGCACCAGCTCAAGCGCATCGACTCGATCGTGCAGGACGCGGTCGCCGGCGGCGCCCGGCTGGCCGCCGGCGGCACCAACGACGGCCCGTTCTACTCCCCCACCGTGCTGGCCGACCTCGACCCGGCCAACACCGCGTGGAAGGACGAAATCTTCGGCCCGGTCGCCCCGGTGATGAAGTTCTCCACCATCGACGAGGCCGTGGAACTGGCCAACGCCAACGAGTACGGGCTCTCGCTCTCCATCCTCGGCGACGTGGGCCTGGCCATGCAGATCGCCGACCGCGTCGATTCGGGCAAGGTCCACATCAACGAACAAACCGTCTCCGACGAAGCGAACTCCCCCTTCGGCGGCACCAAGAACTCCGGAAACGGCTCCCGCATCGGCGGCCACCAGGCCAACATGGAATCCTTCACCGAAACCCAATGGCTCACCGTCCGCCCGGACATCGCGCAGTACCCGTTCTGATCCCCTCCTGAGTACCGCGACGGCGGGCGGCCGGCACCCAGCCGGCCGCCCGCCGTCGCGTGTTAACTCCCGGTTCACTGAAGGCGTAGCGGCAGCCGGATTAAACCGGACCATTCTGCGGTTCCATGGAGAGCAAGCAAAGCTCCCGGAGGTGGGCCGTGAACACAATCCCGGAACCGCATGCCGACCCGCAGGCGGCACACGCTGCCCAGGACCCGCTGGACTCGTATTCGGCGTCCGTGGTGCGCATAGCGGAGACCGTCACGCCGCACGTGGCGGGCATCCAGATGGACGTGCGACGCCGGGACAGGACCTTCCCCTCCGGCGGCTCGGCCGTGGTGTTCACCGAGGACGGCTACCTGCTCACCAACGCGCACGTGGTGGCGAACTCCGACGGCGGCCATGCGGCCTTCGCGGACGGGTCACGCACGGAGGTTGACGTGGTCGGCGCGGATCCGCTCTCCGACCTCGCCGTTCTGCGCGGCCGCCTCACGGTGCCGCGCCCGGTCGAGCTGGGCGATGCGTCCAAGCTGCGCGTCGGCCAACTGGTCGTCGCCGTCGGCAGCCCGCTGGGCCTCTCCGGTTCCGTGACGGCCGGGGTGGTCAGCGCGCTGGGCCGCTCCATCCCCGTCGCCGCCGGCCGGAACCGGAGGGTGATTGAGGACGTCATACAGACGGACGCCGCGCTGAACCCGGGCAGTTCCGGCGGTGCCCTGGCCGACGCCTCCGGACGGGTGGTCGGGATCAACACGGCCGTCGCCGGGATCGGACTCGGCCTGGCCGTGCCGATCAACGCCACGACCCGCCGGATCATCTCCGCGCTGCTGGCCGACGGGCGCGTGAGGCGCGCCTACCTCGGCCTGGTGAGTACGCCGCTGCCGCTGACCCCGCGGGACATCATGCGGACCGGCGAGCGGAACGCGCTGCGGGTAGTCGAGGTGCTGCCCGGCTCCCCCGCCGAGCAGGCCGGACTGTGACCGGGCGAC
>NZ_JBNHGL010000148.1:0-7213 GCF_059091245.1 Arthrobacter sp. Y3225116 | reverse complement strand
GGTCGGAGACTCCGGCTGCCGAGCGTCCGGCCCGCCGCGGCCCGCGCCGCGCCACGGCACCGGCTTCGCAGGAAAAGCGCCGGACAAGCTAAGCCGGGGAAACCCAGCAGGCAAACCAAGCCGGGTAAGCCAAGCCCGGCGAGTAGCCGAAGGCCGCAGGGCGGTCCCTCCGTACGGAAGGGGCCGCCCTGCGGCCTCTATGTGTCCGGATAGGGCAAGGTCCTGTAGCGCAGGCTTCCGTGATCCTTGCCTTAGCCACGAGGTCCACGGTTTACGTCCAGGTCAGGGGTTGTGACGGGTCATTTCGCAGCCAAACCCCGACGTCGCGCCGGGTCGGGGGACGTGGCAGGCGATCTCTGGGGTCAGCCCCCTGGCCTCGGGCCGCGTGGAGCTCGGGTGGTCCCGGGGGCTGCCCGACAGCCGGCAAGACCCGCGCCTCGACAGCACCTCGGGGGACACTCAGGGGCATCCCGTATGGCGGCCGAGCGCGTCCGCCGCCAGAATGGTGGGATGAAGGCACTCCTGAACGTTATCTGGCTCCTGTTCGGCGGCATCTGGCTGGCGCTGGGCTACTTCCTGGCCGGCATCGTCTGCTGCCTGCTGATCGTGACGATCCCGTTCGGCATTGCGTCGTTCCGCATCGCGGGCTACGCGCTGTGGCCGTTCGGCCGCATGGTGGTGGACCGCGGCGGGCGCACCTACTTCATGTCCACCCTGGGGAACATCATCTGGCTGCTGGTCGCCGGCATCTGGATCGCGATCGGGCATGTGCTGACGGCGGTGGCGCAGGCGATCACCATCATCGGTATCCCGCTGGCGATCGCCAACCTCAAGATGATTCCGGTGTCCCTGACGCCGCTGGGCAAGCAGATCGTGCCCACCGACCAGGCGTTCCCGGGCTACATTCCCGGCTACCAGCCGGGCGCCATTGGCTGGCGTTGACCGTTACTTGGCGCTGACCGGTCGATGATGCCGCCGGCCACGAGGCCACAAGGGCGGTTACTCGATCTGCAACCGGCGGCTGTCGCTGAGCCCCGGCGTGCGGCGGGCCGATGCCGGCACCACAAAACGCCGTCCGGTGACCACCGTGGGAACGATGCGGACGAAATTGTTCTTTTCGCCCGACTGCCAAGGGAACAGCGGCAGCATTGCCGACTCCAGGACGTCCTCAATGCTGTTCATCCGCTGGGCGCTGCCGCGGGCGACGGCGCTCCAGGCGACGCCGGTGGCCGGGTCGAAGCCGTCCACCTCCAGCACCACTTCGCCGGCGAGGGCGGCGTCGAGCTTGGTTCCCGGGGCGGAGCGAAACACGATGCTGCCGTGGTCCACGACGTAATTGACCGGAAAAATCTCCGGGTGGGAATCGACGACGACTCCGAGCCGGCCGAAGTCGGCGCTGCGGAACAATTTCCAGCAATCGGCCACAGGCAACTGCGTCGTCGAAGGCATCTCGTTCGCGGTGCTCATGGCATCAGTCTATTGATCCCTGACAGGCTGGGATAGGGCGCGCATCCCGCCGGCCGGGTGCGGTTGCGGGTCGCCGACGCGGCCCGAAATTCACCCGCGGAGGTGGTGCGCAGGGTCCCATTTTGTGTTGGAATTACCACACGAGCCGCACGCGGCTGAAGGAGACGGCCGGGCATCCATCTGGCTTTTGGGGAGGGCAGTGCCTGTGCCAGAGGAGGAGCGCTGCCATGTCCGAACTATCTCCTGATCTGTCCGGCGAGTGGCGGTTCGATCCGGCCCATACCCGGATCGGATTTTCCACCCGCCATGCCATGGTGACCAAAGTCCGGGGCGCGTTCAACGACGTCGAAGGCATCATCCAAGCTGACGTGGACAACCCGGCCAATTCGTCCGTCAAGGTCACGATCAAGGTCGCCAGCATCGATACCCGCAGCCCGCAACGCGACGAGCATCTGCGCACGAACGATTTCTTCGATGCGCCGAACTATCCGGACATTACGTTCGTCAGCACCCGCATCGATCAGGTGGAGAGCGCAAACTTCATTGTGAACGGCGACCTGACCATCCGCGGCATCACCAAGCAGGTGGCGGTTCCGATTGACTTCATCGGCGTGGAGCGGGACCCGGGCGGGCAGCTTCGGGCGGGCTTTGAGGGCTCCCGGCGCATCGACCGGCAGGAGTTCGGGGTCAAATGGAACACTGCCCTGGACTCCGGTGGCATGCTCGTGTCGGACCGCGTGATGCTCGAGTTCGAGGTCTCCGCCGTCAAGGTCGAGGACGCCGCCGCGCAGTAGGGAACCGGCGCAACAAGGAACCGGCACCGTCAGGAACCGGCACCGGAGGTCCGGCCGCCCTCAGTCCCGGCCACCCTCAGTCCCCGGCCGGATAGACCGAGACCAGTGCCGCGAACCCGCGGCCGCTGACCTCGGCCGCGCCCGAGCCGACCACGGTGTCGTAGGGAGCCAGCGGCTGGGCGGTGCCGCCGGCTGTCGCCTGCGCCTGGCCCTGCAGCAGCACCAGGTACTGTCCGTCCGGCAGCCGCAGCGGCTGTTTCTTCGACAACTCGACGATCAGCAGGCCGGCGCCCCAGGTCCCGCGGCGGGTCATGACGTTCAGCGCACGGCATGGCCCGGTGGGCAGGCTGCAGTCCGTGCTGCTGCCGCCCTCGAACCGGAACGGACGGTAGCGTTCCATCCGGTGCTGGCTGCCGTCCACGGTCAGGAAGGCGACGTCGCCGTCCACAATGGTGAATATCCGGTCCACGCCCGGATATTCGGAGAAGCTGCCGTCCGACGTGATGTCCGCCAGGCTTAACCGCCAGCCGGGGAGCCCGTCCGCGCCGACGTCGCCGGCCGCCAGTTCCCTGGTGGTGCCGCCGCCGTTCCGCCACCGCTGTTCCTTGAGCGCGGCTGCGCGAATGATCTCCACTGGGACTCCTTGACCGGATGCTAAAGCTGCCGGTCCCAGTTCAGCACATAAGCGTCCTGGTAGCCGTCCGGCCCGCTGACCGCCGCGGCCTCGTTCCGTTCGAACCCCAGCGCCCTGACGATGCGCAGGGACGCGGTGTTGCCCGGATGGACCAGCGCCAGGATGGGCGGCAGTTCCAAAAACTCGTTGACATGGGCCACGACGGCGGCCACCGCCTCGCGCCCGTAGCCGCGGTGCCACACGGCGGGGTCGAAACGGTAGTAGAGATTGAGCACCGGGCGGCCGGACAGTGCCACGTGCTTGACGCCCGCAAAGCCGATGGGGTCTTCATGGCCGGGCAGGCGGACGGCAAAGTAGCCTACGCCGTGGTCCTCCCACTGCCTTTCCCAGCGCTGGAAAAGGCCCTCGGCTTCCTCGTTCCAAATGAGCGCGTCGGAAGGATTGAACCTCGTGGTGCGCCGGTCGGAGAGGATCCGGAACATGGCACTGATGTCCTCCGGCGTCGGCTGGTTCAGCAGCAGCCGGGCAGTTTCCAACATGGTTTCCGTCAGAGCCACCTCCGTCCCGTTTCCTGCACGTCCCCGCTACAGCCTATGCGCCGGGCGCCCTTCCGGGCAGGGGCGGCGGGGCGACAAGATGGTGGTGGGCAAGCAGGCTCCGGCGGCGGGGAAGCAGAGCTCCTGTGGGGGGAGCCTGGCTCCGCAGGTGGGCAAGCAGGCTCCGCAGGTGGGTAAGCAGGCTCCGCAGCCTGTGGATAACTTTACAATCCAAAGTTGAGTGGACTAGACTCAACTTAGTTTCAGGACCAGCACTGATGTGGCTGGCCAGATCCATTCCGGAGCGAACGGAGAGATGTGTTGGACGCTAAATTCACCACCAAGAGCCAGGAAGCGCTGTCGGCCGCGGCCATGAACGCCTCGACGGCGGGCAATCCGCAGATCGAGCCCGCCCACCTGCTCAAGGCCCTGATGGACCAGCGGGAGGGCGTGGCCGTCGCCGTGCTGAAGTCCGCCGGGGCCGATCCGGACTCGGTGAGTGTCCAGGCGAGCACCGCCATCAAGGCGCTGCCGTCGTCGTCGGGCTCCTCCGTGGCGCAGGCGCAGTACTCCCGGGGCCTGCTCCAGGCGGTGAAGGCCGCCCAGCAGGAGGCGGAGAAGCTGGGAGATTCCTTCGTCTCCACCGAGCATCTGCTGCTGGGCCTCGCGGCGGACAGCGCCGCCGTCGGGAAGATCCTGCGCGACGCCGGCGCCTCCCACGAAGCACTCCTCGCCGCCCTGCCGGGGGTGCGCGGAGACCGGAAAGTCACCAGCGCCGACCCGGAGAACACGTTCCAGGCGCTGGAGAAGTTCGGCACCGACCTGACCGCCATCGCCCGCGCCGGGAAGCTGGATCCGGTGATTGGCCGGGACGCGGAAATCCGCCGCGTGGTCCAGGTGCTCTCGCGCCGCACCAAGAACAACCCCGTGCTGATCGGCGAACCCGGGGTCGGCAAGACCGCCGTGGTGGAGGGCCTGGCCCAGCGGATGGTGGCCGGCGACGTGCCCGAATCGCTGCGCGGCAAGACGCTGATGTCGCTGGACCTCGCGGCCATGGTGGCCGGCGCCAAGTACCGGGGCGAGTTCGAGGAACGGCTGAAGGCCGTGCTGGAAGAGATCAAGAACTCGGACGGGCAGATTGTCACCTTCATCGACGAGTTGCATACCGTCGTCGGCGCTGGGGCCTCCGAAGGCTCGATGGACGCCGGTAACATGCTCAAGCCGATGCTGGCCCGCGGCGAGCTGCGGCTGATCGGCGCCACCACGCTGGACGAGTACCGCGAGAACATCGAGAAGGATCCGGCGCTGGAGCGGCGCTTCCAGCAGGTCTACGTGGGGGAGCCGAGCGTCGAGGACACCATCGGTATCCTGCGCGGGCTCAAGGAGCGCTACGAGGCGCACCACAAGGTATCGATCGGGGACTCTGCCCTGGTGGCCGCCGCGACGCTGTCCAACCGCTACATCTCCGGCCGGCAGCTGCCGGACAAAGCCATCGACCTGGTGGACGAGGCCGCCTCCCGGCTGCGGATGGAGATCGATTCGGCGCCCGAGGAGATCGACCAGCTGCGCCGCGCCGTCGACCGGCTCACCATGGAAGAACTGGCGCTGGCCAACGAGACCGACGCGGCCTCCCGGGAACGGCTGGAGGCGCTGCGCGCCGACATGGCAGACAAGAAGGAGCAGCTGGCGGCCCTGAACTCCCGGTGGGAGGCGGAGAAGGCCGGGCTGAACCGCGTGGGCGACCTGAAGGCCAAGCTGGACGAGCTGCGCTCGCAGGCCGACAAGTCGCAGCGCGAGGGCGACCTGGCCGAGGCCTCCCGGATCCTGTACGGGGAAATCCCCACGCTCGAAAAGGAACTGGCCCAGGCGCAGGCGGCCGAGGAACAGGGCGGCGCGGGCCGGGACCAGATGGTCTCCGAGGAGGTGACCGCCGACGACATCGCCGAGGTCATCTCCGCGTGGACCGGCATCCCCGCCGGCCGCATGCTGCAGGGCGAGAGCCAGAAGCTGCTGCAGATGGAGGAACACATCGGCTCGCGGCTGATCGGCCAGTCCAAGGCGGTTGCCTCGGTCGCGGACGCGGTACGGCGCGCCCGGGCGGGCATCAGCGACCCGGACCGGCCCACCGGCTCGTTCCTCTTCCTGGGTCCCACCGGCGTCGGCAAGACCGAGCTGGCCAAGGCGCTGGCGGACTTCCTGTTCGACGACGAACGGGCCATGGTCCGGATCGACATGAGCGAGTACTCGGAAAAGCACTCCGTGTCGCGCCTGGTCGGCGCCCCTCCGGGCTACGTGGGTTACGAAGAGGGCGGCCAGTTGACCGAGGCCGTCCGGCGCCGTCCCTACTCCGTGGTGCTGCTGGACGAGGTGGAGAAGGCCCATCCCGAGGCCTTCGACATCCTCCTGCAGGTGCTCGACGACGGACGCCTCACCGACGGGCAGGGCCGCACCGTGGACTTCCGCAACGTGATCCTGGTGCTGACCTCCAACCTCGGCTCGCAGTTCCTCGTGGACCAGACCATGGACGCGGACACGAAGCGCGAAGCGGTCCTGAACGTGGTGAACGCCAGCTTCAAGCCGGAGTTCCTCAACCGGCTGGATGACGTGATCATCTTCGACCCGCTGAGCATCGAGGAACTCTCCCGGATCGTGGATCTGCAGGTGGCGGCGCTGGCTGCGCGGCTGGCCGAACGCCGGCTGACCCTCGAGGTCACGGAGGCGGCCCGCGAGTGGCTGGCCCTGACCGGCTTCGATCCCGCCTACGGCGCCCGGCCGTTGCGCCGACTGGTCCAGCGCGAGATCGGCGACAAGCTGGCCCGCGGCCTGCTCGCGGGCGCGATCAGCGACGGCGACACCGTGCTGGTGGATGTGCCGGAGATCGACGTCGACGGCGGGGCCGGCGGCCTGATCGTGCAGTCGAAGGTGGGGGCGGTCCGGGGCGGCTGACCTGAGCAGCCCCGGAGAGTCCCGGGAGAAGTCCGGCGGCCCCGCCAAGGCGGGCCGCCGGACTGTTCTGTGTTGGGTTACTGGTCGACCAGCGACCCGGTGATCTCCTCGCCCTCCTCGGCGATCTTAAAGCAGTCGATCCGGCGATCGCCCTGCGCCCACGTCTCCTTCGAAGGCATGCCGTAGGAGTCCTTGATATCCGGCTGGTCGGCCGCGGAGTCGTTGAGGGCGACGGCCGTGCAGACCTCCTGGGCCTTGATGTTCAGTTCGTCGGCGCCCGGGAACTCTTCGTCGTCCCCGTAGGAGAAGGTGCCCACCAGCTGCGCCGTATGCGGCGTGTCGCAGGTGACGACGGTTGCCTCCTGCATGACGGCCTCGAAGTCGGTGAAGCACTGGCCCTGCTGGAAATCGAACGGCGAGACGTTCTCCGCGACGACTCCGTCGCCGTTGGGCGTCTCGGCGGCGGTCTGCGACGACGCCGGACTAGCCGCCCCGCCGGCAGGCGAGCCGCTGGTCAGGCTGGAGACGATCATGGCGATAACCACGATGGCCACAATGACGACCGCGCCGATGATGACCAGCGGCTTCCAGTCCATTTTCCGCGCCGGGCCCGCGGCGGGATCGCCGGACGCTTCGTCACCGGTCCCGCTGCGGCGCAGGCCGTCGGCGGCGGTGGAGTACCACTTCTTCTCCGGCGCGGAGCCGTCGGTGCCGGACGGCGCGGACTCCCAGGCCGACGGCGGGACGGCCGCAGCCGGTGATGCCGGCGCCCCGGTCGCGGCGGCGGCCCCGGGGTCGGGGTTGCGTGCGGCGTCGTGCTTCGCGGTTTACGGCTT
>NZ_JBNHGL010000147.1:0-7219 GCF_059091245.1 Arthrobacter sp. Y3225116 | reverse complement strand
GCGCCGCACCTGCTGTGGTCCGGACCTGTCCGGGTCAGCGGCGTCCACGCTCCCGGTGCTGATCGCCGCCGCCGGGTCCGCCCACTCCCCCGCCCCCACCGGAGAGGACGCCGAGGCATCAGACGTTGCGTGTTCCCCGTTGGCGGCGATGTCCGCCCGCTCCACCGCGTGGGCGCCGACCGCCTGCAGGAACTCCACCAGCTTCGAAACGCCCTCCACCGCCGCCACCGTGTTGGCCAGATCCCGGGAAGACAGGGACGACAACTCGGCCGGAAAACGGTCGGCGACATCCTGCAGCAGCACAAACGCCTGGTCCAGAGATGCTTCCATCTCCCCGGTGCGGTCCAACGGTGCAAGAGCCATACCACAATTTTATTCGTACGCACATTCGATAGCCATCAAAAGGGCCCAGTGTGTAGGACTAGTGCCCTGAGGCAGGGCATGTGGGTAACGATGCTCGGCCCCTCGCTCTCGCCTTTTGACCCTTATGAGCTTGCAACCCGCGAGAGTACGACGCCGGTTGGAAGGGCCAGCAAGCCGCCGCTAGCGCGATTGCCAAATCTGAACCGAGGTGCCAAGCCGAAGCGTGATGCCAAACGGAACCGCGATCCCAAGCGAAGGTGGCGCCAAGCCGAAGCACGGCACCGCGATGCTACGTCGAAGCGGCCGTCTCCGCATGCGCCTCGCGCCATTTGGACCAGCCGTACAGACTCAAAATTCCCAGCAGGACGGTGAACACGATGCCGTCCAGAGCAAACAGGACCTGCGGGTTTGCGTTCGCTGCCCCTCTGGCCAGCCCCATCAGCGAGAGGACGACGCCGATCCACCACGCTTCGATAACGCCGCGCGCGAGACCGAGGTACAGCAGCGGGGTCAGGAGGCTGACGACCGCTGTTTCAGCAATCGCCCACGGGTCCGCCATGAGCATCAGCATCATGGGCAGCACGTCTATGCCGAAGAAAAACAGGACGAGTGCGATCAGCCCGGCCGCGGCCAGCCAGTCGGACCGCTGGACCGGATGGACCGGAACCCCGCCGGTCGCCGGCTGCCCGCGCGACCGCTCCACCGGATGGACCGGAACCCCGCCGGTTGCCGGCTGCCGGCGCGACCGCCACCGCCACCGCCACCATCCGTAGGCGGCCACCGCAGGCAACACCAAGGCGGCCAGGCTAAATGAACCCGCCACGCCCATCAACACCATGGACAGGACCGGTTCCGCCAGCAGCACCAGCCAGCCGGCCGGCTTCCGCAGCACCAAGAGCAGGACGCCGGCCACCCGCAGCAGCGGAAAGAGCATTGACGTCCACAGGAACACCCCGAAGCCGTTCGCGACGTCCGTCAGATCCATGTTCGCCCCCGTTGGTGAATGGTTCCGCACAGCCTAGCAAGCATCGGTTTCCCAATGCGTCAGCCGCGTCGGCTCGGGCGGGCCCATGAGTGACCCGCGCCTCAATGCCGTCGCTAGGATAGTTGCTGCAGTACACGAAGCCCTCCGAACCACTGCGACGAATCGACCACATGACTGAGTTATCCCTTTGGCGCTCGATTGCCCGGCTCAAACACTATGTCCGACCCATCCTCCCCCGGCTGATCCTGGGATTCTTCAGCGCCCTCGGCGCCAGCCTGGTGGCGCTGGCCATTCCCCAGGTCTTGCGCGGCCTGGTGGACACCATCCACACCGGCGGCAGCCCCTCGGAAGTCTGGGGCCCCGCCGTCGTCATTGCCGTGTTGGGCGTGGCCGAGGCCGGCCTGGTGTATCTGCGTCGCGTGTTCGCGATCGCGCCCGCCACGGACGTGGAGATGGGCATGCGCACCAGCTTCTACCGGCACGTGCAGCACCTGCCGGCCGCGTTCCACGACCGCTGGGGCTCGGGCCAGCTGCTCTCCCGCGCCATGGCCGACCTGGGCCTGATCCGCCGTTGGCTGGCGTTTGGGTCGCTCATGCTGGTGGTCTCCTTCGTGACGGTGGTCGCGGGGCTGGCGCTGATGTTCGCGCTGAACCAGTTGCTGGGACTGATCTTCCTGGCCGCCGCCGTGCCCCTTGTCTGGCAGGGGTTCCGCTTCCGTACCGCGTTCGGCGCTTCCTCCCGGCTGAGCCAGGACCAGGCCGGCGACCTCGCCACCACCGTGGAGGAATCGGTGCACGGCATCCGGGTGCTCAAGGCCTTCGGCCGCGGCAAGTACGCGCTGGAGAACTTCCACGGGCAGGCCGAAGAACTGCGCCAGACCGAACTGGCCAAGGCCCGGACGCTGTCCAAGTTCCTCGCGACCGTCGTGTCGCTGCCCGATCTGGTGCTGGGCGCCGCGTTGGTCATCGGCATCATGCAGGTCTCCGGCGGGCACATGACCGTGGGCGACCTGGTCGCCTTCTTCGCCACCGCCGCCGTGGTGGCCGGTCCGGTGGAAGCGATCGGTTCCCTGATGGGCATGACGCTGACGGCGAAGACCGCCCTGGACCGGCACTTCGACGTGATGGATACGAAGAACACCATCATCGACCCGGAAGTACCCGCACCGGCCGGCCCCGTGCGCGGGGAACTGCGCCTGTCCGTCGTCGTCTTCCGGTATCCCGACGCCGCCGCGGACGCGGCCCCGGTTCTCGACGGCGTGGACCTGCACGTTCGCGCGGGCGAAACCCTGGCGCTGGTCGGGGTCACCGGCTCGGGCAAGAGCACCCTGCTGCAGCTGATCCCCCGGCTGTACGACGTCACCTCCGGCGCCGTGTTCCTGGACGGGACGGACATCCGTCATCTCCCGCTGGCCGAGCTGCGCGCCCGCGTGTCGGTGGCCTTCGAGGACTCCACGCTGTTCTCCACCTCGGTCCGGGACAACGTGCTGCTCGGTGCCCGTCCGGGCAGCGACAAGGACCTCCTCTCCCGGGCGCTCGAGGTGGCGCAGGCCGGGTTCGCCTACGACCTGCCGCAGGGCGTCCACACGCGGATCGGCGAGGAAGGACTGAGCCTGTCCGGCGGGCAGCGGCAGCGGATCGCGCTGGCCCGGGCCATCGCCGCGCAGCCGGCTGTGCTGGTGCTGGACGACCCGCTCTCGGCCCTGGACGTACGGACCGAAGAAGCGGTGACGCAGCGGCTGCGGGAAGAACTCCGCGGCACCACCACCGTGATCGTGGCCCACCGGCCCTCCACCGTGGCGCTGGCCGACCGGGTGGCATTGCTGCAGGACGGCCGGATTACGGCGGTCGGCAGCCACTCGGAGCTGCTGCGCAGCAGCACACACTACCGGTACGTGATCGCCTCGCTGGCGGCCGAACCCACCGTCGAAGACGTCCTGGACGCGAAGGAAGCCCGATGAGTTCCATGACCGGAGTCGCCGGCGAAGACAACATCAACCTGGACCAAACCGACCGCAAAGCCGTCAGGCGGCGCTCCCTGCGGCTGCTGGGCGAACTGGTGTCCCCGCACAAGCGGCTGTTCGCGCTCTCCATCGTGCTGGTGGTGGCCAGCAACGCCGCCCGGGCCGCCGGTCCGGTGCTGGTGGCCTTCGGCATCAACAATGCGCTGCCGGCCTTCACCGGCGGCGACACCATGCCCCTGGTGCTGGTCGGCGCCGCCTACGCCGCCGTCGCGATCGCCGGCGGATCCCTGCTGGCGGCCTACACCTACGTCACCGCCCGGCTCAGCCAGGCCATGCTGCTGGCCCTGCGGGTCCGGGTCTTCCGCCATACCCAGCGGCTGAGCCTGGAGTTCCACGAAACCTACACCTCCGGCCGGATCATCTCCCGGCAGACGTCGGACCTGGAGGCGCTGCGGGAACTGCTGGACAACGGCGTCACCCAGCTGACCTCCGGCGTGATGTTCATGCTCTTCACCGCCATCAGCATCGCCGGACTGGACTGGAAGAGCGGGCTGATCATCCTGGTCGCCGCCATCCCCATCGCCTTCGTCACCCGGTGGTACCAAAAGGGCTCCGAGCTGGCCAACCGGGCCTCCCGGGTGGTGTCGGCCCGGCTGATCGTGCACTTCGTGGAAACCATGACCGGCATCCGGGCGGTCAAGGCCTTCCGCCGCGAGCACGACAACTCCGAACGCTACAACGAGCTGGCCGCCGACTACCGCGGCGCGACCCTGCGGAACATCAGGTACTTCGGCGTGCTCCAGCCGGTGCTGAACGGCGTCGGCAACCTGACCGTGGCCGCGGTGCTGCTGATCGGCGGCTTCCGGGTGCTCGACGGCGACCTTGCCATCGGCACCCTGGTCGCCGTGCTGCTGGCCACCAAGCAGGTCTTCCGCCCCACCGAACAGATCGCCATGTTCTACAGCTCCTTCCAGTCCGCGGCCTCCGCGCTGGAGAAGGTCTCCGGGCTGCTGGAAGAAGAACCGACCATCGTTCCCCCGGCCCGGCCGGTTCCGCTCAAGGACGCCCGCGGCGCGATCCGGTTCCGCGATGCCGTCTTCGGCTACGGGGACGGCCGGGTGGTGCTGCCCAGGCTGGACCTGGACATTCCCGCCGGCCAGACGGTCGCCGTCGTCGGGCAGACCGGGGCCGGCAAGTCCACCGTGGCCAAGCTGATCGCCCGCTTCTACGACCTGACCTCCGGGTCGCTCACCCTGGACGGGATCGAGCTGCGGCAGCTGTCCAACGAAGACCTGCGCCGCGCCGTCGTGATGGTCACGCAGGAAGCGTTCCTATTCAGCGGCAGCGTCGCGGAGAACATCGCCCTGGGCAACCCGGAGGCGAGCCGCGCGCAGATCGAGGACGCCGCCCGCGCCGTCGGCGCCCACGAGTTCATCCTGTCGCTGCCCGAGGGCTACGACACCGACGTGAACAAGCGCGGCGGCCGCGTCTCGGCCGGACAGCGGCAGCTCATCTCCTTCGCGCGCGCGTTCCTGGCCGACCCGGCGGTGCTGATCCTGGACGAGGCCACCGCGTCGCTGGACATTCCCAGCGAGCGCCAGGTGCAGGAGGGCCTGCAGACGCTGTTGGGCAACCGCACGGCGCTGATCATCGCGCACAGGCTTTCCACCGTCGAGATCGCCGACCGGGCGCTGGTCATCCACGAGGGCCGGGTGGTCGAGGACGGCTCGCCGGCGGAACTGATCGCCGGCAACGGCCGCTTCGCCCAACTGCACGCCGCGTGGAGGGACTCGCTCGTCTGACAGAGCCCGGGTGTGACCGAGGCGTGGCCGGGCCGCCGTCTGGCCAGACCGAGGCCTGGCCGGGCCGCCGCCGATTTCTCCTTTGGGGGCTGTCTCCGCTATCCTTGAACAGTTGCTTTCGCGGCCGTCATGACGACGGCGGGGGCAACGGTATCGGGGTGTGGCGCAGCTTGGTAGCGCGCGTCGTTCGGGACGACGAGGTCGCAGGTTCAAATCCTGTCACCCCGACCAACCACGGAACTCCCGCTGCTCTTCGGAGCGGCGGGAGTTCTTGCTTTTCCGCCCCGGAACCGGTTTGTACCGGACGAAAGTTGTGAACCCGGCCCAAAAGCGGGAAGTATGGACCCATGGGGTCTCTGCAGCGCTCGGCGCTCATCGTAGGGGCCGGAATCGGCGGGCTCGCCACTGCGCGGGCCTTGCAACGAACCGGCTGGAAAGTCCACGTGGTCGAACGCGCCGGAACGCTGCAGCAGCTGGGCACCGGGCTGACGATCTGGGCCAACGGAACACGCGCCCTGCAGCGGCTCGGCGTGCTGGACGCCTTTGAAGAGGCCTCCCTCCCGGTCGGCGGCAGCTCACACGACCAGTTCGGCAACGTGCTGTCCACGTTCAGCAGCGACGACCTCCGGCGCCGCTACGGCCACCCGCTGCGTTCCATCCACCGCTCGGACCTCACCACGCTGTTGAACGACTCGCTCTACGTGAACACCGTGCATCTGGGCCTGCAGGCGGTGAAGTTCCGGCGCGATCCGCACGGCGGAACGGTCACGCTGAACAACGGCGGCTCCTTGCACGCGGACCTGGTGGTCGGCGCCGACGGCCTGCGCTCGCTGGTCCGCCACGACCTGGTCGGCGACGGCGCCCCGCGTGCCTCCGGAATCACCGCAATGCGCGCGGTCTGCCCGATCGGCGACCTCGATCCCGCCTGGCTGCCCTGGGGCGAGTCCTGGGGCAACGGGGAAGTCTTCGGCATGGTCCCGCTGCCCGGCGACCTCATTTACTGGTACGCCACCATGCCCAACCATGTGCTGGCGCAGGACGACGAGGTCCTCTGGCGCACCCTGGCCCTGCAGCGCTTCGAGGGCTGGCACCCGGCCGTCCGGGCGGTCATCGGCGCCACCAAGAGCCAGGACATCATGGCCCACGAACTGTTCGACCGGAAACCCGCCGCCGTCTGGTCCGGCAGCCACGCCACCCTGGTGGGCGACGCCGCGCACCCCATGCTGCCGTTCCTCGGCCAAGGCGCCGGCCAGGCCCTCGAGGACGCCGTCGCGCTGGCCGACGCTCTGAACGCCGACTGGAATATCACCACGGCCCTGCGCAACTACGAACGGGCCCGGGCGCCGCATACCGCCATGGTCGTCGAGCGCTCGCGCAAGATGGCGGCGATGGCACGGCAGCAGAAGCCGTGGAAGCAGAAGCTCCAGCGGACGTTGATCAGCAAGGCGCCGCAGGCCCTGGTCTTCAAGCAGTTGGACGACGTCGTCGGCCGCGTCCACAAGTGACCCGGGGCGCCGCGGCGCCCTCACCATTGACTCTGCCGGCGCCGCGTACTGGAATGGAAGATAACTCCGTCAGCAGGGGTGACGATGTTCCTCGCAGAGTTCGCGCAGCTGGCCGTGGCCACGGCCGTGCTGGCTGCCGTGGTTTTCCTGACCTCCTACGCGGTGGAACGCGGCCTGCGCCGCCGCCCCGACCCGGACACCGCGTTCTGGTACTGCTTCTCCGGGCTGTGCTGCGCCCTGGCCGTGGTGCTCGCCGCCGCGGTCGTCTTCCCGTCCGCCGTGCCGCTCTGGCTGCTGCTGGCTGCCGGCTGCGCCGCGCCCGCCGTCTGGCGGATCAGCCGTTCGGCCGCCGCCGCCATCCGCTACCAGGACAGCCGGGACTGGCATGAAGCCGCGGCCCGGCACGACGCCCTCCGGTCCCGCTGGCTGGCCTACGAACTGGATCCGGCGCTGGCCATCGATTACCCAGACATGTCGGACGTCTCGCGCCCGGCCACAGCTGCCATGCTGCGCGCCCTGAAACGTGCGGACGCGCTGCGTTCCCTTGGTCCGGCCGACGACGGCGGCGCCGGCTGCTATCCCGCGGCCGTCGCCGAAGCC
>NZ_JBNHGL010000146.1:0-7259 GCF_059091245.1 Arthrobacter sp. Y3225116 | reverse complement strand
ATGTCCGGACCCCCGGGATCGAACCCCGCGGGATGTTCGCTCCAGGCCTGGAGGGTGGTCCGGCCGCGGCGGGCGGCGCAGGCCTCGGCTTCGGCCAGCAGCCTGCTTCCCACGCCCCGCCGCCGGTAGTC
Organism: Arthrobacter sp. Y3225116; assembly: GCF_059091245.1. Taxonomy (NCBI): domain Bacteria; kingdom Bacillati; phylum Actinomycetota; class Actinomycetes; order Micrococcales; family Micrococcaceae; genus Arthrobacter; species Arthrobacter sp. Y3225116. Next base: position 7,128 of record NZ_JBNHGL010000146.1, on the reverse strand, counting down.
GGGATGGACGGCCACGAAGACGTACCCGTTCCGCGGGTTGTCCGTCAGCGACAGCTCGAGCAGGGCACGCCCGACGTGCCGGTCCCCCTCCCTGGCCGCCCAGAGATACGTCACCGAGTAGTCGTTCGGCCGCGCCCCCTCGAGCCTGACCGCCGGGCTCACCCAAAAATCGTTGTTGCCCCAGATCAGCCCGTTGACCAGATTGGCCAGCTCGGCGGATGCGGCAAAGTCCGCACCGTCCGGGCCCTGAAGGGCGGGCGGGATGGGCAACGGCGCGATCGTGATCGAGGTCGTGGTCATGCTGGCTCCTCGGCACTGAGGCAGTGATTGAGTAGTACCAATCACATTACTGCATCCCGTCCCGCCGCACTATCTCCCGCTTAAACGGGCTATGGCCGCAGCATGTGCTGCGGCCATAGCCTGAGTGTTCGCCGTCGCCGGCCAACCTGAAGTCCCGGTTAGGCCTCCACGGCCACCTTGGTGACGTTCGGGTCCACGGAGATGCCCGGGCCGAAGGTGGTGGTGATGGTCGCCTTCGCGATGTACCGGCCCTTGGAAGCCGACGGCTTCAGGCGCAGCACCTCTTCCAGGGCGGCGGCGTAGTTCTCCACCAGCTTGTTGGCGTCGAAGGACACCTTGCCGATGATGAAGTGGAGGTTGGCGTGCTTGTCGACGCGGAAGTCGATCTTGCCGCCCTTGATGTCGTTGACGGCCTTGGTGACGTCCGGGGTCACCGTTCCGGTCTTCGGGTTCGGCATCAGGTTGCGGGGACCGAGGACCTTGCCCAGGCGGCCGACCTTGCCCATCAGTTCGGGGGTCGCCACGGCGGCGTCGAAGTCGGTCCAGCCGCCCTGGATCTTTTCGATCAGGTCGTCGGAGCCAACGAAGTCGGCGCCCGCGGCGATCGCGGCCTCGGCCTTGTCGCCGGTGGCGAAGACCAGCACGCGGGCGGTCTTGCCGGTGCCGTGCGGCAGGTTCACGGTGCCGCGGACCATCTGGTCGGCCTTGCGCGGGTCGACGCTGAGGCGGAAAGCCACCTCAACGGTCGCGTCGAACTTGGACGGGTTGGTCTCCTTGGCGAGAGTGATTGCCTCGACCGGGGCGTAAACCTTGTCCGCCTCGATCTTGGCTACAGCTGCCTCATATGCTTTGCTGCGCTTTGCCATCTGCTTTTTCTCCTTGTGCAGTTGTGGTCTGCGGACCGCGCCCGGCCCTGCCACAACGACGGCGGTGTTCCCACCTGTGGCGAGTGTCGCCGTCGTTTTTTGAATTGTCTTGGTGGGGTCGAACCAGGACGTTTGTCCCGAACGACCACCGGGGTTGAGGTGCTTAGCCCTCCGACAGTGCTCGATCGTCGAGCAGCTGCGGTGCTTGCTTCCGGCGAGTGCCTCGTTCCTCGGCCCTCACCGTACGCGAGCTCCTCGCTACTCGACCTCGATGCCCATGGAACGGGCGGTGCCGGCGATGATCTTGGCGGCAGCCTTGATGTCGTTGGCGTTGAGGTCGGCCATCTTGGTGCCGGCGATCTCATCGACCTGCGCCTGGGTCAGCTTCGCAACCTTGTTGGTGTGCGGGGTAGCCGAACCCTTCTGCACGCCTGCGGCCTTCTTGATCAGCTCGGCGGCCGGCGGGGTCTTGGTGATGAAGGTGAAGGAACGGTCTTCGTAGACCGTGATTTCAACCGGGATCACGTTTCCGCGCTGGGATTCCGTGGCGGCGTTGTACGCCTTGCAGAATTCCATGATGTTGACACCGTGCTGACCAAGCGCCGGACCGATCGGCGGGGCCGGGTTGGCGGCGCCTGCCTGGATCTGGAGCTTGATGAGGCCGGTGACCTTTTTCTTGGGGGCCATATCGGGTCCTTCTCTCACATTACGTACCGGCGGCACAGGAGCGTGCCGGCGGTGGTTGGCCGCCATGGCTTGGCGGCCGGCCGTGCGGATTCGGACAAAGCGGGTCCGTATCCGCACGAAGTCTTGGTTAGTGGATCTTGGTGACCTGGCTGAACGAGAGCGTCACCGGGGTTTCGCGCTCGAAGATGGTCACCAGCACCACGAGCTGCTGGGATTCCGGCTTGATTTCGGAAATCGTTGCCGGCAGCGTCTCGAACGGCCCGTCGTTGACGGTGACGGACTCGCCGACCTCGAAGTTGACGGTGATCGGTGTGCTCGGTGCCGTCGACTTGCCCGCAGCCTTGCCGCCGGCTTCCGTCTTGGTGCCCGTGATGGTGTGCTCCAGCATGGAAGCAACTTCCTTCAGGCTCAGCGGCACCGGATTGTGCGCGTTGCCGACGAACCCGGTCACGCCGGGAGTGTGGCGGACGGCGCCCCATGAGGCGTCGGTCAGGTCCATCCGGACCAGCACGTAACCCGGGATGCGCACGCGCTTGACCAGCTTGCGCGTGGTGTTCTTGATCTCCACGACCTCTTCCATCGGGACCTGGATCTCGTAGATGAAGTCTTCCATGTTCAGGGTCTGGATGCGGGTCTCCAAGTTGACCTTCACACGGTTTTCGTAGCCGGCGTAGGAGTGGATGACGTACCAGTCACCGGGCTGGCGGCGCAGCTTGGCGCGGAATGCTTCGAGGGCTTCCTCTTCGGTCTGCTCAACCTCTTCGGCCTCTTCGGCCGGCCCGGTCTCCTCCGGGGCCCCGTCGGCGGCCACGTCCGCCTCGGCGGCGGCTTCGGCGGCCTCGTCGAGGACGGGGGCGTCGTCGGCGGCCTGGTCAAGCTCGCTCGCCAGATCGGTACCGGCAGCCTCTTCTGCGGCGTCAACGCCAGAAGCCGGCACCTCGTCGGTGCCGGTCACGGTAACCTGCTCGTCGGCTTCCAGCTCCGCGTTCTCTTCGGAGTTCTGGGCTTCGAGTTCCTGGTCGGACACTTAGCTTCCTGCTTTCTTCTTCAGCTCACTTGACTCGCGGCGGCTTTGCGCCGTCGTCGTATCCATCCGTACGGCTGCCGCAACGCGGACGTTACTGTTCGGGTATGCCGTCTCCGAAGACGAAGAACGCGCCCTGGCCGAAAACCAGATCCAGTGCCGTGACGATCAACATCATGATGGCCACAAAGGCGATCACCACAAGCGTGTAGTTCAGCAGTTCCTTGCGGGTCGGCGTGACGACCTTTTTGAGTTCGGCAACGACCTGGCGGACAAACAAAATGATCCGGGCGAAGAGACCGCGCTTCTCGGTCTTTCGTCCGGTGGGGCGTCCCTGGGGACTGCTGGAAGACGTATCGGTCAACCTGGCCTCACTCATTCTGTCCGGTGTCCGGCCCCCGGACGGCCTCGGCCGGCCTGGACCGCTGCTTCGTGCTGGGATGCTGAACTGCTGCAGTTTATGCCTGCGGCGGTTCTGCGCAGGGCAGACAGGACTCGAACCTGCAACCTGCGGTTTTGGAGACCGCTGCGCTACCAATTGCGCCACTACCCTATGGAGCCGAATACTGCCGGATGTCCCCCGCAGCGCGGGCATGGAACATCATGGCGTTTTCAACACCGAAGATCCAGTTTACGCCAGCGATGCGCCGACGTCGAACCGAACCCCGTTTGCCGCCCAAAAGGCGACTGATCCATTATGCAACATTTCCGCCGGCCCGCTGACCAAGGGGGCCGGGCGGGCACCGGGCAACGGGCCGTACGCCCGACGGGCTGCACCCGGACTCGGGCTGCACCTAGACTATGGAACAGTCCTACACGCTACTGAAGACGGGAACCCCATGCCTGCCAACGCCCGCGTCTCCCGGCGCATTGCGTCCATCGCCGAATCCGCCACCCTCGCCGTCGATGCCAAGGCAAAAGCGCTGAAGGCTGCCGGGCGCCCGGTGATTGGCTTCGGGGCGGGCGAACCGGACTTCCCGACCCCGGACTACATCGTGGAGGCCGCCATCGAGGCCGCGCGCCAGCCGCGCTTCCACCGCTACTCCCCCGCCGGCGGCCTGCCCGAACTGAAGCAGGCCATCGCGGACAAGACGCTGCGCGATTCCGGCTACCGGGTGGACCCGGCCCAGGTGCTGGTGACCAACGGCGGCAAGCAGGCGGTGTACGAATCCTTCGCCACCTTGTTGGATCCGGGCGACGAGGTCCTGGTCCCCACGCCGTTCTGGACCACCTACCCCGAGACGATCCGGCTGGCCGGCGGCGTCCCGGTGGAGGTCTTCGCCGGGCCGGAGCAGGGCTACCTGGTCACCGTCGACCAGCTCGAAGGCGCGCTGACCGACAAAACCAAGGTGCTGCTCTTCGTCTCCCCGTCCAACCCGACCGGTGCCGTCTACCAGCCGGAACAGGTTGCCGAGATCGGCCGGTGGGCCGCCTCCAAGGGCCTGTGGGTCATCACCGACGAGATCTACGAGCACCTCACCTACGACGGCGTGCCCTTCACCTCCATCGCCAAGGCCGCCCCGGAGCTGGGCGACAAGGTCGTCATCCTCAACGGCGTGGCCAAGACCTACGCCATGACGGGCTGGCGGGTGGGCTGGATGATCGGCCCGAAGGACGTGGTCAAGGCCGCCACCAATATGCAGTCCCACGCCACCTCCAACGTGGCCAACGTGTCCCAGATGGCGGCGCTGGCCGCCGTGTCCGGACCGCTGACCGCGGTGGACGAGATGAAGGTTGCCTTCGACCGGCGCCGCAAGGCCATGGTCGAGGGCCTGAACGCCATCGCCGGCGTCGAATGCCCGACGCCGGAGGGCGCGTTCTACGCCTACGCCGACGTCCGCGGGCTGCTGGGCAAGGAGTTCCCGACGGCGGGCGGCACCATCCGTCCGGCGACCTCCGCCGAGCTCGCGTCGCTGATCCTCGACGAGGTCGAGGTCGCCGTCGTGCCCGGCGAGGCCTTCGGGCCGTCGGGCTTCGTGCGGCTGTCCTACGCCCTCGGCGACGAAGACCTCGCCGTCGGCGTCGGCCGGCTGCAGGATTTCCTGGCGAAGGCCAAGTAACCGCCGGAAACGGTGCCGGCCGGACTGCGAGGGCAGCCCGGCCGGCCGTGGCGTTCCGGTTACTTTTCCGGCTGGGATTGGTGGGCCGGATTGCCGTGGAACGGCGGCACGACCCGTGGGCCCGAGGTTTCCGGCTGCGCCGCGGAGCCGCCCTGGCTCCGGCCGACCTCGGGCATGTCCGGCACCGTGGTGCCGCTCGGCTCTGCTCCGGCGCGCAACTCCTCGAGCCGGCGCTCGAGGACCTGGACGACCGGGAGCCGGTTCCCATGCTCCCGTTCGTAGGCCAGGAGCGCCGTCATTCCCTGCTCGTCCAGCCCGGTGATCCGGGACGGGAGCGTGCCCAGGGGTATGTGGTCGTAGTCCGGCAGCGGCAGTTCGTCGTGCCGTGGGGAGTCGGTCATGGATCCTCCTGCGCTCGTAGACACCGGCCGCAGGTCCGGCACCGGCTGCTGCACTGCAGCTTTGGGGGAATGACACCGATTCCGGCTCCGGTGCGGGACCGCGGTCCGTCCTGACAATGCCACCAAGCTACCACCGGCGCTTGGGGGTACAACAGGGCCCGGCGCCCCTGCTACAGGATCCGGCGGTCAACAGCCCAGCGGGTCAGTTCGTGCCGGGAGGACAGCTGGAGCTTGCGCAGCACGGACGAGACGTGGGTTTCGACGGTCTTGATGGAGATGAACAGTTCCTTGGCCACCTCCTTGTACTGGTAGCCGCGGGCGATCAGCCGCATGACCTCCAGTTCGCGCGCGGAGAGCTTGTCCAGTTCGTCGTCCACGTTGGCTACGGCTGCGGTGCCGAAGGCGTCCAGGACGAACCCGGCCAGCCGCGGCGAGAAGGCCGCGTCGCCGCCGGCCACCCGCTCAACGGCGTCGGAGATTTCGGCGCCGGAGATTGTCTTGGTGACGTACCCGCGGGCGCCGGCCCGGATGACGGTGACGACGTCTTCGGCGGAGTCGGACACGCTCAGCGCCAAAAATTTGGTCTCCGCCAGCAGGTCCGCGCAGCCCGCGACCACCTCGGCCCCGCCGCCGCCCCGGCCTCCGGGCAGGTGCACGTCCAGGAGCACGACCGCGGGCCGCTGCTCGCGGATGGCCGCGATCGCTTGCTCCACGGTCGCGGCCTCGGCGACCACCTCGATCCGCCCGTCCAGGTCGGCTTTCAAGCCGGAACGGAAGATGGCGTGGTCGTCGACGACGACCACGCGGATGGGTTCGGTCACGATGCGGTTCCTTCCTGGGGGTGCTGCAGGCTGAGGTGGACTTCGGTGCCGCTGCCGGTGTTGCGGATTTTTGCCTGGCCGCCGTGCCGCTCCATCCGGCCGATCAGCGATTCGCGCACGCCCATCCGGTCCGGCGGCACGGCGGCGGGCTCGAACCCGGGACCGCGGTCCCGGACGAAGATTTCGCTGCCGCGCGGCGTGCATTCAACGTAGACGGAGATGCCGCCGCCGGCGTGTTTTGCCGCGTTCTGCACGGCCTCCCGGGTGGCGTGCACCAGGACCTCGTGCCGGTCGGTCATGGCGCTGTCGCCCACGGCGACCACGTCCACGGGATGCCCGTAGGCGTCTTCGATTTCGGCGGCCACCGCCTTCACGCGGTCCACCAGGTTGCCCTCTTCCTGCCGCCTGTCCCGGTAGAGCCATTCGCGCAGTTCCCGTTCCTGGGCGCGGGCCAACCGGGTGACGTCGTGTTCCGAACCGGCGCGGTTCTGGATCAGGGCCAGGGTCTGCAGCACCGAATCGTGCAGGTGCGCGGCGATCTCCGCGCGTTCGGTTTCCCGGATCCGGCCGGAGCGTTCGGTCTCCAGGTCCCGCCAGTACTTCAGCACCCACGGCGCCAGGACCAGCAGGACCCCGGCCAGCACGGCCAGCGAGGCGAACAGCGTGGGCCACATGGCCTCCCAGGTAATCGAACCGGACACCATGGTGACGATGCCGGCCACCACCAGGACCAGCCCGGCCAGCAACCGCACGGCGCCCTGGGCCCCGGTTGCCCCGGCGCGGTCCATCAGGCCGCTGCGCCGGGAATCGTCCAGCTGCATCCACGCGATCACCGCGCCGGCCGCGATCGCCAGCACGGGCAGCCAGGTCTCCCACGGCAGGTTGATGCCCGCCAGCTGGGCGACGACGGCGCCGCCCGCGAGGACCAGGGCCGCGCCGATCAGGATTTCCTTGCCGCCGCGTTGCATC
>NZ_JBNHGL010000145.1:0-7276 GCF_059091245.1 Arthrobacter sp. Y3225116 | reverse complement strand
CGATCCCGGCGTGGCACCTGCCGTGCCCGCGGCATCGGCCGGCGACGGACCCGAAGCCGCCGTGCTGGAGATCAACGGAGAGACAGTGGCCATCCCGCGCGCCGTGCACAGCCCGGCGGCCGCCCCGGAAGAGCCGTCGCTGACCTTGGAGAGCCTCACCGAGGCCTTCAACAAGGTAGCGCCGGTGGAGAAACCGGAGCCGACCACGGTGGAGGCATCCGTGGCTGCCGAACCGCAGGCTGCGCACGGCGATGCCCCGGCCGCGAAGGCCGCCGAACCGGCCGCTCCGGCACCGGCCGCCGTCCGCAAGCCGCGCCGCCGTCGTGCCGCCAGCAGCCCCCAGGGTGCCGCCGACGCTCCCGTCCAGACCGTGGATGCCGCCCTCCCGGCGGAGAACAACGGCGGCCACCGCCACGCCGCCACGGCCCCGGCCGCGTCAGCGCTGGCCGAAGCGGCAGCGGACAAGAATGAAGCCGCCGCTCCGGTGGTGCTGGGTGTAGGAGTACCGGCCTCGGAACTGTAGGCACCGTCGCATGCCGGGCAGGCCGCGGACCGCATCGGTTCCGCGGCCTGCCTGCGTCCGGGGCGGCTGTGTGGCTGGCTCCGGCTGGGCTGCCTGGTGCACGCTCCGGCCGGCCGGCAGGTGGCCGAGGCCGCCGTCTCTAGGCCATTTCCTGCCGCGGAATCCCTGCACGCCGTGTCGCGGCGGCGAAATGCACGCGCCTGGCCGGCCTGGCCGGTAGTATTATCAGGTGCGCCCGAGCGGATTGCAGTCCGCCCGTGCCAGGAGAAGATGACGCCAGAGCCCGTCCCGGCACCCCCGGAGCCCGCTGGTTTGCGGCTGATAGCCGTAATAGCGTAATCTAGATCTTCGGTGCGTACGCCTTCGAAGGGTTTCCACCCGCAGGCGCGGATGCACAGTGCTTTCCAGGCCGTCACGTCGTGCCTGCGTATTCGAGCAAAAACTGTAATAAACGTCTAGAGAAGTGAGTTCCCAAGTGGTGTACGCGATTGTCCGCGCCGGCGGCCGCCAAGAAAAGGTTTCCGTTGGAGACCTCGTGACCCTTGACCGCGTCCCCGGCGAGGCCGGTAGCACCATCGAGCTGCCTGCTCTGCTCCTGGTCGACGGCGACAAGGTCACCTCTGCTGCCGATGCTTTGGCCAACGTCAAGGTCACCGCCGAGATTGTCGAAAATCTCCGCGGCCCGAAGATCGTTATCCAGAAGTACAAGAACAAGACCGGCTACAAGAAGCGCCAGGGCTACCGTTCTGCACTGACCAAGGTCAAGGTCACCGACATCGCGTAAGCGGTCGGCTGACTTATAGTAAACGTTCCTTCAGAAACAAAGGTAGGCAAATCAGATGGCACATAAGAAGGGTGCGAGCTCCACTCGCAATGGTCGCGATTCCAACGCACAGCGCCTTGGCGTGAAGCGCTTCGGTGGCCAGGTAGTTTCCGCCGGCGAGATCATCGTCCGCCAGCGCGGCACGCACTTCCACCCCGGCGCCAACGTGGGCCGTGGCGGCGACGACACGCTGTTCGCCCTCGAGGCCGGTGCCGTTGAGTTCGGTACCCGCCGCGGACGCCGCGTCGTGAACATCGTTGCTGCCGCTGCGGAGTAATCCAAGCAGCTAACAGCTTTCCAGTGAGGCGGGCCGTCGGTCCGCCTCACTGGTGTTTTAACCAGACTAGAATCACTGGTGGGCCGTTTCGGTTCGCGCCCACCGGCACAGAGGAGATCGATCACGTGGCAACATTTGTTGACCGGGTAGTCCTGCATGTATCCGGCGGATCCGGTGGCCACGGTTGCGTCTCCGTCAAGCGCGAAAAGTTCAAGCCGCTGGGCGGGCCCGACGGCGGCAACGGCGGCAACGGCGGCGACGTGATCCTTCGCGTGGACCCCCAGACCACCACCTTGCTGGACTACCACCACGCCCCGCACCGGCACGCCACCAACGGCGGCCCGGGGATGGGGGACTGGCGCGGCGGCAAGAACGGCGCCACGCTGGTGCTGCCCGTCCCGGACGGCACCGTGGTCAAGACCAAGAACGGTGACGTTCTCGCCGACCTCGTGGGCGAGGGCGCCGAGTTTGTTGCCGCCGCCGGCGGCCAGGGCGGGCTGGGCAACGCCGCGCTGGCATCTGCCAAGCGCAAGGCACCCGGATTCGCCCTGCTGGGCATTCCGGGCGATGAGCGGGACATCGTCCTCGAGCTGAAGTCCATCGCCGATGTGGCGCTGGTCGGCTTCCCGTCCGCGGGCAAATCGAGCCTGATCGCGGCCATGTCCGCCGCCCGGCCCAAGATCGCCGAGTACCCGTTCACCACGCTGGTGCCGAACCTGGGCGTGGTCCAAGCCGGCGACATCCGTTTCACCATCGCCGACGTGCCGGGCCTGATCGAGGGTGCCAGCGAAGGCAAGGGACTGGGCCACAACTTCCTGCGCCACGTGGAGCGCTGCGCCGCGCTGGTGCATGTACTGGACTGCGCGGCGCTGGAAGCCGACCGCAACCCCCTTGCCGACCTCGAGATCATCGAGCGGGAACTGGAACAGTACACGGTGGACATGAGCTACGCGGGCGCCGACGGCGACGTGGTCCCGCTGAACCAGCGGCCCAAACTGGTGGCGCTGAACAAGGTGGACGTGCCCGACGGCCGCGACATGGCTGAATTTGTGCGCCCCGAACTGGAAAAGCGCGGCTACCAGGTGTTCGAAGTCTCCGCCGCCACGCATGAGGGCCTGCGCCAGCTCGGCTTTGCCATGGCCGGGATCGTCGCCGCCGCCCGCGCCGAAGCGAAGGCCGCCCCGCCGAAGGTGGCTCCCGCCGTCCTGCGCCCGCGCTCCGTGAACGAGCGGGGCTTCATCATCCGGCGCGAGGAAAAGAACCTGGAACCGCTGTTCCGGGTGCTCGGAGACAAGCCGGAGCGCTGGGTCAAGCAGACCGACTTCAACAACGACGAAGCCGTGGGCTACCTCTCCGACCGGCTGGCCAAGCTGGGCGTCGAGGACCAGCTGTTCAAGTCCGGCGCCCGCCCCGGCGACACGGTGGTCATCGGCGAAGACGACGCCGTGGTCTTCGACTGGGAGCCCACCATGGCCGCCGGCGCCGAGCTGCTGTCCTCCCCCCGCGGCACCGACCTGCGCCTGATGGAGTACATCCGGCCCACCCGCGAAGAGAAGCGCGAGCAGTACCAGGAGCGGAAGGAAGCCCGGGCCGCCACCCGCGCCGAGCTCGAGGCCGAACGCAAGTCCGGCGTTTGGACCGCAGAGGAAGACAGTGACGACGACGATGCGCGCTGAGCCGGCCACGGCGGCCGACCGGACCCTGCTGGCCACGGCCGGACGCCTGGTGGTCAAGGTCGGCTCGTCGTCGCTGACTTCGGTGGCGGGGGGCATCTCCGAGGAGGCCCTGCTGTCCCTGGTGCAGGTGCTGGCCGCCCGCCGGAATGCCGGCAGCGAAGTCATCCTGGTGTCCTCGGGTGCCATCTCCGCCGGACTGGCCCCGCTGGGCCTGGCCCGCCGGCCTCGGGACCTGGCCACCCAGCAGGCCGCCGCCAGCGTGGGACAGGGCCTGCTGATGGCCCGCTACACCCAGGCCTTCGGCGCCCGCGGCATCACCGTCAGCCAGGTGCTCCTGACCGCCGAGGACCTGATGCGGCGCCAGCACTACGCCAACGCCTACCGCGCGCTGCACCGGTTGCTGCACCTCGGCGTCGTCCCCGTGGTTAATGAGAACGACACCGTGGCCACCCACGAAATCCGCTTCGGCGACAACGACCGGCTGGCCGCCCTGGTGGCCCACCTGGTCAAGGCCGACGCGCTGGTGCTGCTCTCGGACGTGGACGCGCTCTACGACGGCCCGCCCAAGGACGGCGCGCGGCGGATCCCGCTGGTGGCCCGGCCCCAGGACCTGGACGGCGTCAACATCGGCCGCACCGGCGCCGCCGGCGTGGGCACCGGCGGCATGGTGACCAAGGTGGAGGCAGCCGGGATCGCCGCCGGTTCGGGTATCCCGGCCCTGGTTACCTCGACGCCGAACGCGGCGCGGGCCCTGGCCGGCGAGGACGTGGGCACCTGGTTCGCGGCCAGCGGCACCCGCCGCCCCCCGCGGCTGCTCTGGCTGGCGTATCTGGCCTCCGTGCAGGGCCGGCTGGTACTCGACGACGGCGCAGTGCAGGCCGTGCGCGAGAAGCACCGCTCGCTGCTGCCGGCCGGCGTCGTCTCGGTCAAGGGCGACTTCGAACCGGGGGATCCGGTGGAGCTGGCCGACGGCGACGGCCGCGTGGTCGCCCGCGGCCTGGTCAACTTCTCCTCCTACGAGCTCCCGCGCATGCTGGGCCGCTCCACCCGCGAGCTCGCCGCCTCGCTCGGCCGCCAGTACGAGCGCGAAGTCATCCACGTGGACGACCTCGTCCTGCTCTGAACCACCGCGCCGGCCCGCGGCGGAGGCGTAACGTGACCTCCGTCGTCGTGCTGGGCCGCACCCACGGGCTAAAATCGAGGGTATGACCCAGACAGCCTCTTCCCAAACCACGGCCGACGAGCTCCAGGACGGCCGGAAACCGGACGCCGCCGCCGCCGTCGAGGCCATCGCGGGACGGTCCCGGACCGCCGCGCGCCGCATGGCCCGCGCCAACCGGGCCTGGAAGGACAAGGCGCTGCGGGAGATTGCCGACTCCCTGATCGCCCGGCGCGACCTGGTGCTGCAGGCCAACCGCCAGGACCTGGACGAGGGCAAGTCGAACGGCACCAGCGCCGCACTGCTGGACCGGCTGTCCTTGGACACCAAGCGCATCGACGGACTGGCCGCCGCCCTGCAGAACCTGGCCGCGCTGCCGGACCCGGTGGGCACCGTCATGCGCGGGCAGACCCTGCCGAACGGGTTGCGGCTGCGCCAGGTCCACGTCCCCATGGGCGTGGTCGCCGCCATTTACGAGGCCCGCCCGAACGTCACCGTCGACATTGCCGGCCTGGCCCTCAAGAGCGGCAACGCCGTGATCCTGCGCGGCGGCAGCGCGGCGCGGCACACCAACGTGGCGCTGCTGGGCATCATCCGCGACGCGCTGGACCGGGTGGGCCTGCCCTCCGACGCGGTGCAGAGCGTGGACGACTACGGCCGCGACGGCGCCACCGCGCTGATGCAGGCGCGCGGCCTCGTGGACGTCCTGATTCCGCGCGGCGGCCGCGAGCTGATCCAGTCCGTGGTGAACAACGCGAAGGTGCCGGTGATCGAGACCGGTGAGGGCAACGTCCACATCTACCTAGACGAATCGGCCGGCACGGAGATGGCCGTGGACATCCTGCTCAACGCCAAGACCCAGCGGCCGTCGGTCTGCAACACCGTTGAGACCCTGTTGGTGCACCGCGACGCGGCCGCCTCGGCCGACGTCCTCGCGGCGCTGGCCGGTGCCGGCGTGCGGCTGCATGTAGACGAGCGGGTGGCCGGCATCCTGCCGTCCGGCGTCGAGGCCCAGACCGCCACCGACGAGGACTGGGGCCGCGAGTACATGGACCTGGACCTGGCGGTGGCAATGGTGGATTCCGTGGACGATGCGGTCAAGCACATCCGCACCTGGACGACCGGCCATACCGAGGCCATCATCACCAACGACCTGCGCAACGCCGAGAAGTTCATCGCCGAGATCGATTCGGCGGCGGTGATCGTCAACGCCTCCACCCGGTTCACCGACGGCGGCGAGCTGGGCCTGGGCGCGGAGGTCGGTATTTCCACGCAGAAGATGCACGCCCGCGGGCCGATGGGGCTGCGCGAACTCACCACCACCAAGTGGATCGTCCAGGGCGACGGCCAGGTCCGCGACTAGGCATGTGCCGGCCGGCCTGTCCCGGCCGAATCACGGTTCCGCGCCCGGAACGCGTACCATGAGTAGGAAGCCATATCCCGTCCGCCTGCGTGCGGCCGGGCTGAAGAACCGCAAGGGAGAATCATGCTGTCTCAGGTCCTCGACGCCGCACTCGTGGCCAGCGAAGCCGCCCACGTCGAACTGCCGGTCCCCGCTTGGGCGATCGGCGCCGGTATCATGGCCGCCTTCCTGATCATGATGTTCGCCACCATCGCGTTCACCAGCGTCGGGCAGCGCCACTCGGCGGTCGAGGAGACCGTGGACCCGCACCGCCAGCATCCGAACAAGCACGATCACGGCCAGGCCTCGCGCCGCTAGCCATTCGTGTCCGCGCTGCCCGTCAAAGCCCTCAACGCCGGAGACCTGCACCTCACTTACCCGGGGCGCAAGCTCCGGCTGGGCGTCATGGGCGGAACGTTTGACCCGATCCACCACGGGCACCTCGTGGCGGCCAGCGAGGTAGCGTCGGTCTTCGGCCTGGACGAGGTGGTCTTCGTGCCCACCGGCCAGCCCTGGCAGAAGAGCGGACGCGAGGTCAGCCCGGCCGAACACCGCTACCTGATGACCGTGATCGCCACCGCATCGAATCCGCAGTTCACGGTCAGCCGGGTGGACATCGAACGGCCGGGACTGACCTACACCATCGACACGCTGCGGGACCTGCGCGCGAGGCGTCCCGACGCGGAACTGTTCTTCATCACCGGAGCGGACGCGCTGGCGCAGATCATGTCCTGGAAGGACATCGACGAGCTGTGGTCGCTGGCGCACTTCGTCGGCGTGACCCGGCCGGGCCACGAGCTGCACGACCTGGGCCGCAAGGACGTGAGCCTGTTGGAAGTTCCGGCGATGGCCATTTCCTCCACGGACTGCCGGGAGCGCGTGGCCGAGAACCAGCCGGTCTGGTACCTGGTGCCGGACGGCGTAGTACAGTACATAGCCAAGTATGGTCTCTACCGGCGCGCGCCGGACGGCGCCGTCGCCCTGAGCCAACTGCAACCAAGCCAATGAAATCAGTCGTTTACTTCTGGGTGATCAGCAAAGCATGAGCAATCAATCCCAGCCGCCGCCCAGCCGCCGGGACATCCGGCGGCAGCGCGACGGCGCCGGTACGGGTCCGGAGAACGCCTCCGGGAACGTCTCCCAGGCACCGGATGCCCAGGCAGCGGCCCCAGTCGACGGCGGGGGAGAAGTTGCCCAGGCGTCCGGCGACAGTCGGACGGAGTCCCGCGAACGCCAGGGCGAGCGGTCTTCGCAGACCCGTGCCCGCGAGCGTGAGGCCCGCCGTGCGCTCAAGACCCTGACAGCGGCGCTGCCCAAGATCCCGGCCCCCGAGCAGGAACAGATTCCCACCCGGCGCCAGCTGCGCCAACAGCAGCTGGAGCGCGAGAACCGGCTCCCCGCGTCCGGCGCCGCTCC
>NZ_JBNHGL010000144.1:0-7279 GCF_059091245.1 Arthrobacter sp. Y3225116 | reverse complement strand
CTCGCCCACCCCCGATGCCCGTGCGTCCGAGGAACAGGTGCTGGAACCCGCCGGGGCGGATGCCCGCGGAGCGGCGGCGCAGCCGGCAGTTGCCCGGGAGGAGGAGCGGATCCATCCGGAGACCCCGCCCTACTTCGACCAGGACGGCGTGCACGAGATCTACCGCGAGTGGCACAAGGTCCTCGCCGAGTACGACGGCGACCGCATGCTGGTCGCCGAGGCCTGGGTCGAGCCTGCCGAGCGGCTCTTTGCCTACGTCCGGCCCGACGAGATGCAGCAGGCCTTCAACTTCGACTTCCTGCTCGCCGGCTGGGACGCCCGACGGATGGCCCGCAGCATCGAGGATTCGCTCGCCGCTGCAGCATCGGTGGGTGCGCCGAGCACCTGGGTGCTGTCCAATCACGACACCGTCCGCCACAGCACCCGGTACGGCCTGGCGGACCCCACCACCTTCCCCAAGGGCATTGGCCCCGGCGACGAACAGCCCGACGAGGAACTCGGCCACGCCCGCGGCCGTGCCGCGGCGCTGGTGATGCTGGCGCTGCCCGGCTCCGCCTACATTTACCAGGGCGATGAGCTGGGCCTTCCGGAGCACACCGCCCTGCCGGCCGAGGTGCGCCAGGACCCGGCGTTCTTCCGCACCGGCGGCGAAGAGCGGGGCCGCGACGGCTGCCGGGTGCCGATCCCCTGGCGCGCGGAGGCGCACGGCTACGGCTGGGGCTCCACCCAGCATGAGCCCTGGCTGCCGCAGCCCGAGAGCTTTGCGCGTTATGCGGTGGATCAGCAGGTGGGAGTAACCGCTTCCACCTACGAGCTGTATCGGGCGGCGCTGCGCCTGCGGGCGGAGCAGAAGCTGGGCCAAGGCAGCCTGGAATGGGCCGCCGGGCACGATCCGGCGGCGGGAATCCTGAGCTACCGCAACGGGACGCTGCAGGTGCTGGCCAACATGGGCACTTCCGCCGTCCGGCTGCCCGCCGGCGCCTCCCTGGTGCTGGCGTCGCAGGAGGGCGCAGTCTCCGACGGGTTGCTGCAGCCCAACGGGGCCGTCTGGCTTACGCCGCAACCATAATTCCGAGCCCTCACTCCATGAATTGGAGTTTTCGCGCTATAGCAGCTTGCCGCCAGCCGATTCCTGGGGTCCGGGGCTTGGGCAACGGCGGCCGGAGTGGTGGCGGAATCAGCATCTGTGCTGATTCCCGCCACGCCGCTCAAGGACGGCCGGACCTGTCTGTTATCGAGGTGTCGACGCGCTGGGCGCTCCTCCGCCGCCCTGCAGCGAATGCCACCATGACGATTGCCAGAGCGCCCAGAAACACGTACGGCACCAGGTTGAGGGGTGCAGGCGGCGGATTGAGCACGTTGTTGAGGAACACCCATCCAACGGTTGCTGTGCCGACGACGGCCGCCGACACCGCAGGAACGGTTAGCGAACGTTCCCGAAGGAGCAGCACGAAGGCCCCGGCACACACAATGATGTAAGGAAAGATCCAACAAGCGACGATCAGAATACCCAGCCCGGTGAGCACATCGAGGACGGAGAACGAGAACACGGTTATCAGCAGCATGAGGAACACGAGCGCGCCGCCCGCGAGAAGGAACACTGCGGCAGCGGGAGTGCCAAACCGAGGATGGGTGCGTGCAATTCTCTGCCCCAAGAAACCATCGCCAGCAAGAGTCGCTGCAAACCGGGAGCCGTAGTTGAGAAAGCCGATCACGCCGGCAAGGGTTGCGATCGTTAAAACGGCGTCGGTTGCAGTACCAAGCCAGGCCGGCAACCCGGCATTGGCTGCCAGCGCGGCGGGTGCCGACACTCCGGCGGCGATTGCGTCCGAAGACTGCATGAGTCCGGGGACGGAGAGAAAAGTCGTGATGACGTAGAGCGCTCCAAGCAGCAGGGGGGCACTCAAGACTGCCCACGGCACGTTCCGTTTGGGGTCCTCCGTTTCCCCCGCGAGAGCCGCGCTGCTCTCGAACCCAAAGAGGAAGGCTGCTCCGGCGGCCATACCCGTAAAGATGCCGGGAACGGTCGCTCCGGCAAGGCCAAACTGAGATTCGAGCTCCAGCCCAGTGCTCATCGCGCTCCCCGAAACGACGACGATCATGAAGGGCAGGGAGACCGCCGCCAAGGTAACTGCAACCCGGACTGATACATCCAGGCCGCGGTAAACGACAGCGGCGGCCGCGGCAAGAATGGCTGCGCACATTGTGGCTTGTGGCCATGCGCCCAAAGCCCAACCCGCACCAACAGCCGCTAGTAAACTGCCGCCAAAGACACTCATGAGCAGAGTGATGGACGAGAGTTGCACGAGGTAGCCGAGGAACAGGCTGCCTCCCACTATGTAGCGGGCCCAAGATCCGAAAACAAATCCGACGTAGGAGTAGATGGATCCGCTGGCTACATAACGCCTCGCGAAGACGACAATCGCCATCCCAATCGCGATCGTGGCAATCATGCTAATAGCAGCAGCGAGCCAACTCCCATAACCCGCAGCGCCCAGCATGATCAAGGGGACGGTGGCCATTCCAGCAGCAGGAATGAATGAGGCCACAGTCAGAGAGATAATCGATCCTCGACCAAGCTTCTTTGAATGGGGATCCGGGGCCTGGACCAGCCTCGACCCGTTGGATGTTGTGGACATTGAACGCTCCTTTGAGTTCAAAAACTCGACGTGAGTCGAATTGATGACCGAACGCTAGCACATATAGACTGCCCCTGTCTCTGGCACTGGGCATGCTCTTCGAGGTGTTAATGTTGCATTCATGTGGCCAGGCCGATCGTTACTTAACACTGAGGGGCTGCGTAAATCCCCCGGGCAGTCCCGCAGCCAGGAGAAGGTGGACCGCATCGTTGATGCAGCGGAGTCGCTGCTGCGCAATGTCGGCTACGTGTCTGCCACAAACACGCCAGGACCAATTATTGAATTGGCCGGTGTCACCAAGGGCACCTTTTACACTTACTTTGAGAATCCTGAATCCGTCATGCACCATCTCGCGGTTCAGATGCTCGACCGTGCTTGTCGGCTCGCTGATGATCTCCTGAGCGAAAACTACAAAAGCATTGCGCATGCAGTGGACGCGCTTGTCGACCGCTACATCGACTTCTACCGTGATGCCGCTGTGCAGGAAATATGGCTCTACCACCGGTACAACCCGGAGGCCGAGGCGCTTGATGCATCGGCCAACAGCTACATCATGAGCCAAGTGGAAACGATGTTGGATCGCATTACCCCTGCCAAGAGGCCGTGGCCGGCCGTCGCTTCGGCTGTCACCGGCCAATTCTTGGACCACCTGATGCAGTATGCCTTTCGGACCAACACTGCCGGTGACCCCGAGGTCGTTGCGGAAACTAAAAGGCTGACCCGGCTTTACATCACCGCCACGTGGCCGGGATCCGGCACCCCGACGACCTAGACAAAGCCAGGCGGAAAGAAAAACGCTTGACATGCCTCACAGCCGCTTATAGCTTGAGGTAATAATTCGACTTCAGTCGAATTGTGTCACGACGCACCGTCGCGTCCCTTATGCCTAGGAGGCACCCGTGGCCGAACCGAATACAGGATTTTTTCCCTTCCCCATGTGGGCCCCGTCCTATCCAGAATCCCCTTCAATTTTTGAAGGCAACCTGAGCATCGGACTTCTCGCCCGAGCACCTAAGGGCGTGCTTGAACAAGTCGTCCAGGCGCCCCTCAAGCCTGTGGGTGACCTATTTCAAATCAACTGGCTCTATACGCGCGAGGTGCGGGGTGGGCATGAAACCGAGACTCCGTGGCTCCGCGACATGTACGTTGTCGAATTCGGAGTTCCTGTCGAGTACAACGGAATTACCGGTGGACACTGCTTCCTCGAATACACGAACTACGACGACGCCGCCATTATTGGACGAGAGATCTGGGGCTGGCCGAAGAAGGTTGGCGACTTTGTGTGGGAGGAAACCGCAACGGGCGGCTACCACCTTGAACTCAACCGCAACGGAGTCCAGTTGATCACTACGGATGTCGAGCTTGACTCGCCGGATGTGGAGCCAGGGGCTGGATGGCCTGATGTGTTCGGTGTTCGAGACGACGCTCCTTACCTGCAGGTGCGTCACCGCGTCGGCCGGGCCGGACAGCCGACGTTTGCCGACGTGATCTCGGTACCTGTGGAGGAAACTTCCTCGGAACCGGGCCGAGCCGCAACTGCGACAGTCGAGCTCCGCTCCGGCTTACGCGACCCACTCGAAATTCTTGGCCCGATCGAGGTCCTCGGTGCCCGTGTGGATCGTAATGAGTTCATCTTTCCCTATGGGGAGATCGTCGATACCGTTCAGATCGATCATCCGACGTGGCCCGCACCGGTGCCGAATTTCAAGGTTCCTATGGGCGCTTAGTACCCAGCCCCGGATTCGAAAAAGTGCCGCCTTCACGCTGATGTGGAGGCGGCACTTTCGACTTAGGGGCAGTCCGGCTAGCGGACGCGGTCGGCGCGGACCAGCCGCGAGCGCGCGCCGGCCACCAGGTGGATGACCACCGGGAAGCTGACCCCGACGGTCAGGTCCAGCGCCTCCACGAGGTCGGAGACTTCGTCCGCCACGGCCTGCGGGGATACGCCAAGGCGTGGAGCCACCCGGACGCGCAGGCCGCCGCCGCCCTCGTAGTCGTAGGCGGTGACCGTTGCCTGCAGGATGTTGTCGCGTTCCCGCAGCGCATCGCGCAACGCCTGCTCGGCCACGGCGGCACTGAGCCAGACGGCGCCGGGTTCGCCCGCGCCGTCGTAATCAGCGGCGATGGTGCCGGTGCGGCCCTTGCCCTGCTGAGCGGCCCACGCGATCATCAGCAGCACCATCAAAAGCAGCACCAGCGCCACCACAATCCACAGCCAGCTGTCCCGCTGCCCGGCCAGGGTGGTGGCGTCCAGGACCGTCTGCAGGTTGGCGCCGGCCTGCTCCGTGGCGGCCTGCCACCGGCCGGCGAGCGCGGGAACCAGCGCCAGCGCCAGCGCGGTGCCGCCGGCCAGCATGAGCAGCAGCCCCAGAAGGGTGATCAGGATGCGGTTCAATGTCCGGGGCGTCTGGTTCACTGTCCCACCACCCCCGAAGTGGAAACGAACACGCGCACCTGCGGGACCGGGCTGATCCGGGCCCTGCGGACCTCGTCTTCGACCGCGGCCTGGACGGCGTCGGCGTCCACCGGCTGGCCGGAGGTCGGCCGGAGCCGGACATCCACCAGCCCGCGCGAGACGACCACCAGCACCTGCTCGCGCGTCACCTGCGCCTCGATGCGCGCGCGTCGCGCCAGCGATGCGGCGATGACCTCATCGTCCGCCACCACGACGCCGCGGCGGCCGGGAATGCGATGCCGGTGCAGGTGTCCGGGGAGCACGCCCTGCAGGAAGAAGAGCAGACCGAGGAACAGGATCAGCGCTCCGGAGGCGCCCAGGACGGTCGGCGCGACGTTCCCCGGCAGCTGGTGGATCCAGCCCGCCATTTCTTCCGGCGAGGCCAGCCACGGGCGCTGCCCGATCGCCTTCAACGCCGCTTCGAGCAGCAGGTAAAGGCAGGCCAATCCGACGAGGACGGCGGCGATCACCGCGGCGATGGCGCGGGAGCTGCGCAGTTCCCGGCCGGCCAGGCGCTCGTCGCCCGGGCGCAGGTCAGCCGGCCCCCCGCCAGTTTTGACGTTGGTGCTCACCGAACCCGGCCTCCTTCCTGCACGCGGATGCCGGTGACCCTGATGTCCACCCGGCTCAACCTCGACCCGCTGATCCAGGAGATCCTCTCCAGGATGGCTCCCTTGGCGGCATGCGCCCGGTCCCAGACCGATCCGCCGAAGCCGTCCACCAGGTGCGGGTCCCGCACTACCCGGTTCAGCGAGGGAATGCCGAGGGGAAGGGCCAGGGACAGCGCGAGGGAACCGGCATCGTCCCGCCACGTCGCACGGACCAGGGCAGGCGCAACGCCCAGCACCTCCGCCGCAACCCCCTGCGCGGTGCTGGTCAACGCCTGCGTACTGACCCGGGTATGTCCGGCATAGTGTTGCCCCGGCGGGTCGGTCGGGAGCGACGCCGGGGGCGGTCCGTCCGGCCGCCTGGCCGGCGGCGGTCCTTCCGGGCGGGGAGGCAATTCGTCCGCGCCCACAACGGGTTCCGTCATGAAGACGAGCGGCGTCCGGTCAGCGCATCGCGGATGCTGCGCCAGTCAAGCTTGCCCTCCGCGGCGCGGCCCAGCAACGCCCCCACCACCAGGAAGACCGCCATCAGCAGGAAGCCCCAAAAGTTAAACACCAGCGCGGCCCACGCCAGCACCGCGCCGACGCCCATGCCGACTACCGTGTAGCTCATCCTTGTTCCTCTCGCCGTCCCGAACATCCGGTTACTGGGCCGCCTGCCGCACCGGCTTCTCCGCCGGAGCCTTGGCGTCCAGGCCGGGCACGTGGACGTCATTGATCTCCACGTTCACCTCAATCACGTCCAGCCCCACCAATTGCCCGACGGCGGTGTACACCGCCGCGCGCACGGCGCCCGCCAACTCCTGCAGCGGCTTGCCGTAAACGGCCACGAGGCTGATGTCCACGGCAACCTGCGTCTGGCCGACCTCCACGTGTACGCCCTGGCCGGCGTCGCTGCCGCCCACGACATCCCGCAGCGCACTCAGCGCCCGTGCCGTGCCGCTGCCCAGCGCGTAGACCCCCGGGACGGAGCGGGCGGCGACGGCGGCGACCTTTGCCACGGCGGCTTCGGAGATGGTGGTGCGTCCGGGGGCGTCCGGGATGCCGAGGCCTGCAGCCTGATGCGGGTCAACCGCTGCCGGCGCCGGCGCGTCCGGGACGCCGACAGGTGCGGTTACCGGGTGTGCCCCCGGCGCTTCTCCCGCGGACGGGGCAGCCGGCCGATCCTCGTTGTGCATCTGTTCTCCCCTGACGCTGTGATGACTCTCAGGGCAAGCCTAACGCCTCATTCCCCGCAGTGTTCGGACAGCCAGTCCTTCACCGGTTGCAGGGCCCGGGCAAACCCGGCGGCGTCGAAGCGGCCGGTTGCGGACGCGTGATCCAGCTGGGCCTCCACCCTGTCCAGGTGGTCCCCCAGCCGGGGCGGAACGTCGCGGCTGAATTCGTCCAGCTCATCCTGCAGCGCCTCCAGGTCGGAGTCCTCCACGCCGGTCATGAAGCCGAGCGGGACCAGCAGCAGCGAGGCGACGTTTGCGGCCACGGCGGCGCACGCGTGGTCCCGGCTTTTGTAGCTGCCCCAGTGAGCGGTGCCTCCGCCGGGTCCCCCGCTTCCGTCGGCGGGACCTGCCGAGTCCGAC
>NZ_JBNHGL010000143.1:0-7384 GCF_059091245.1 Arthrobacter sp. Y3225116 | reverse complement strand
GTTCTCGAAGGCCCACCCGCCGGTCATTCCGTTGCCCAGGACCTCGGAGACCGTTCCGTGGCATGGCAACCGAAGGTAGTTTGCCATGAAGGTGGCGAAGTACTTCTGCAGCGTGTAGTGCCGGTTCATGGTGAAGCTCAGTCCTTGGACATCAGTCTTGTCGATGCCCGCCTGGCGCACCGCCTCAACCACGAGCCTGGCCAGCACTTCATGCTCCAAGACCTGGTTGGCGTCCTCAGGCTTTGTTTGCCACTTGCCGATGGGCAGGGCAGAGCAGCCGATGATTACTACCGATTTTTCCATGCTTTCCTTCTTCGGAGTTTGACACGGTGAATGGTGACCCCCATCATAGCAATGGATGGACCAATCTCCCATTGATCCATTAGGTGGACCGAAATGGAGGCAGATCCGTGGACGATTCGAATGACTTTCAAGGGGCGAAGGGTTATCTCGACGGCCTAAAGGTACTCGAGGTCGCCGACGAGCTGGGCGAGTACGCCGGGAGGGTGCTCGCCGGGCTCGGCGCCGACGTAGTCAAGATCGAGGCACCGGGAGACGAAGGGACCCGCGCGTATGGCCCGTTCGCCGGCGACATTTCAAACCCAGAGCAGAGCCTGTACTTCTGGCACTATAACCACGGCAAGCGTTCGGTGTGCCTTGACCTTGACACCGAGGAGGGCTGCGCCGGTTTCCTCCAGCTTGCCAGGCAGGCCGATGTCGTGATCGAAACCCGGCCTCGCGGATACATGGACGAGCGCGGACTAGGCTACGAGGTGCTGCAGGAGTTGAACCCGGGCCTTCTTTACATGCGCATCAGTGCCTTCGGCGACGACGGGCCGTGGGCGGACTACGTGGGCAGCGACCTGGTGCACCTGGCCCTCGGCGGCGTGATGATGAACTGCGGCTACGACCCGGACCCGTTCGGCCACTACGACACACCCCCGGTTGCCCCGCAGATGTGGCACGCCTACCACATCACCGGCGAAATGGCCGTGATGTCAATTCTCGGGGCGCTCAGCTACAGGCTTCGGAGCGGCGAGGGCCAGTACATGTCGGCAAATGTCCATGAGGCGGTGAGCAAGAACACCGAAACGGACGCCCCGGACTGGCTGTTCCTGCGCCAGAAGCATTTGCGCCTGACTTGCCGGCACTCCATGGTGTCGGCCAGCCTGCCGGCGCTGGCCATGACCAAGGACGGGCGATATCTGCTGCCCTACAAGACCTACCTCAAGGGATCCGTCACCGCCAATGGGGGCGCCTGGGACGGCACCGTGAACGTGCTGCGCAAGTATGGCATGGAGGCGGACCTGGACGGAGATCCCTACACCGATCCGGCCGCCCGGTCCTCCGCGCAGGCCACCGACAAACTCTCCGCCCAGGTCGAGAAGCTGGTGGGGCGGACCATGTTCACCGCAGATGTCTGGCGCGACGGGCAGGACAACGGCCTGCCCTGGGCGCCGGTCCGCCGCCCGGAGGAGAACATCGACGATGAGCACTGGCGGATGCGCGAAGCATTCGTCGACATCTACCGCCCCGAACTGGGACGCTCCGTGGACCACACCGGGGCCAAATGGTACTCGAAGGACGTGGCCTGGAACCACGGCGCACCATCCCCGAGACTTGGCCAGCACACCGCCGAAGTCCTTGCCGAATGGAGCGCCCCGCGCAGGCACCACCGCCTGCAGACCGATCCGGCACGACGAGCCACGGCTCAGATCAGCCCCCACGGCAAGCCTTTCGCCCTTGCAGGAGTGCGGGTCATCGACTTGAGCTGGATGCTCGCCAGCGCCGGTGCCGGCCGGTTCCTCGCCTCCATGGGTGCCGAGGTGGTGAAGGTCGAACACGAAAGCCGCCTGGACGGCATGCGCACCGGGCAGGGCCTCTGCCCGCCGGGCGGAAGGCCCGAACGGGACGCCGCAACCGAGGCGTTGCCCACACCCGCCCAAACCCCGGGTAACCCCAACCGCAGCGGGTCCTTCATGGAGATCAACGCAGGCAAGCTCGGGATCTCGCTTAACCTGAAGTCGGTCGAGGGCAAGCAGATCCTTGAAGACCTTATACGCGGCGCCGACATGGTTGTCGAAGGCTTCTCGCCGGGGACCATGAAGAGGATGGGCCTTGGCTATGACCGGCTCAAGGAACTAAACCCCTCGATCATCTACGTCCAGCAATCAGGTTTCGGCGAGTACGGGAACTACGGCCGCGCCCGCGCTTTCGGCCCAACCGCACAGGCCTTTACAGGCATCAGCGAAATGTCGGGGCTCCCCGAGCCCTTCCCTCCGGCCGGCATCGGCTACTCCTACCTGGACTGGTTTGGCGCATACAACATGGCCAACGCCATGCTCGCCGCCCTCTACCGGAGGGACATCACCGGGCAGGGATGCCATATCGACGCATCCCAAGGCGAGGCCGGCCTCTACCTCACCGGGACCGCCATCCTCGACTGGTCGGTCAACGGACGGCGCTGGAGCCGATACGGCAACCGCTCCCCCTACAAGCCGGCCGCCCCGCACGGGGCCTTCCGCACCGTGGGTGAGGACCGCTGGATTGCAATCGCGGCGTTCACCGAGAGCCACTGGCGCTCCCTCGTGAAGGTTTTGGGCAACCCCGGCTGGACCGCAGATCTGCGGTTCGCCGACCTCGAATCCCGGTTGCAAAACCAGGACCACCTCGAAGCTTTGCTGGAGACCGAGACCAGCAAGCGCGACGCCTTCGACCTCATGGAAGCCCTACAGGCCGTGGGTGTCCCGGCCGGAGTCTGCCAGGACGCCCAGGACCGGTACGAAAGGGACCCCCAGCTGCGGCACCTGCAGTGGACCATCGAGCTGCCCCAGACGGAAATCGGCATCTGGCCGGTCAAGGAACACCCTGTACGCATGGAGAAGACCCCGACCCACATCGGGGGATTCCTCAACCGGTCCGGACCGAATTATGGGGAAGACACCGACCGCGTGCTCGCCACGTACCTCGGGTTCGACCAGAAGCGCATCGCCGAATTGCGCAGCCAAGGGATTGTTTAACCAGCCCATAGCAGTGCTGGGGAACGGAATCATAAGCATGAAAAGCGCCACTGGGGTCAGAACGACACCCTCCGTTCCCGCTGTCTGGTGGAAACCACGACAGCAAGCATCTTCGGCGCCCCGGGGATCCTCGCGTTTCTTCTGGCCTGGGAGCTGCTCCCCGCCATTGGTGCAGCCGAGGCAAAGTACCTGCCTCCCGCCTCCGAGGTCTTGGTCGCACTGGCCAGCGACCATGGGCTCGCCGCCCTTCTGGGCAGCCGTCGGGGAGACCATGACCGCACGGGCGGTCGGGCTGACTGCGGCGGTCTTGACCGCCCCGCTCGGCTCCGCGGTTCACGGAACTAACCGAGCCGAACCGGAACGGGTTCACGGCAGAACGGGCGCCATTACGCGTCGGAGGTGATCGACCTCGCCCACCCACCCCACAACATCAATGGCTAACAGAGCCGCAAATGGAGGAACAGTGACAGAAACATCGACCAACCTGCACACCCGCGCGGGGCTTGAACCCATCGAAATTCGGGAATTCACCATGACCATCGACGGCCAGGCTGCGTCCTCGGGCGAGGGGTTCGACGTCCTTAATCCCGCCACCGGGCAAGTCATTACGCGTGCCCCGCGTTGCTCCGAGGAACAGCGCGACCGCGCGGTTGAATCGGCACACCGGTCCTTCGCCGGGTGGCGGACCGACGTCGCCTTCCGGCGGGAACGCCTGCTGGCCATCGCCGACGCCCTCTCCGCCAATGCCGAGGCACTTGGCGCTGTCATGACCGCGGAGCAGGGCAAGCCCCTGCCCGAGTCCGTCGCCGACGCCCACCGGTCCGCCGACTGGTTCCGCTACTTCGCCGGACTCGACATGTCCTCCACCGTGGTCCAGGACGACGCCGACGGTTTCGTCGAGGTGGTGCGCAAGCCGCTGGGAGTGGTCGTCGGCATCATCCCCTGGAATTCCCCGCTGCTGCTCATCGCCTGGAAGGCAGCCCCGGCTCTGCTCGCGGGCAACACGATGGTCATCAAGCCCTCGTCCTTCACGCCCCTGACGGCACTGCTCGTCGGCGAGATCCTCCGCCCCCTGCTTCCCCACGGTGTCTTCAACGTCGTCTCCGGCAAGGAGCCCCTGGGGAGCCAGCTCCTGGTCCATCCTCTGGTGCGGAAGGTGAGCTTCACTGGCTCGACCGAGGTGGGCAAGGAGGTCGCCCAAAACGCCGCCGCAGACCTCAAACGCGTCACCCTGGAACTCGGGGGCAACGACGCGGCCATTGTGCTGGATGACGCATCCCCCGAGGACTTCGCCCGGGATCTGTTCTGGGCCGCCTTTAAAAACAATGGCCAGATGTGCGCCCTGGTGAAGCGCCTGTACGTTCCCGAGGCACAGCGCGCGGAGTATGTGGAAGCCATCGCCGCCGTAGCCCGCGAAGTCCGCATAGGCGATGGCATGACTGAGGGCGTGCAGCTTGGGCCGCTCACCACTCAGGCACAGTTGAAGAACGTCAGGGACCTGGCCTCGTACTCGATTTCCGCCGGTGCTAAGGCCGCCGCCGGAGGAAAGCCCATCGAGGGGCCTGGTTACTTCTTCGAGCCCACTGTTCTCACCGGTGTCACGGACGGCGACAGGATTGTCGATGAGGAACAATTCGGCCCCATCCTCCCGATCATCGGTTACTCCGATGTCGAGGACGTGCTCCGGAGGGCCAATAACAGTATGTATGGCCTCGGCGGCTCGGTATGGGGTGTCGACACTGACCGTGCCCGCGAAGTTGCGGCCCAACTTGAATCCGGCCAGGCATCCGTCAATCACCACACGCGGGGCATCCTCCCCCACCTCCCCTTCGGAGGTTTTAAATGGAGCGGCCTCGGCGTGGAGAACGGCATCTGGGGTCTCGACGCCTTCAGCCAGGTGCAGACCCTCGCGGGCCCTGCACGCAAGACAATCCAAAACCACTAGTCATTTCTATTTAGGAGCGCAATTATGTCATTGACTGGAAAACGATTCATCGTTACGGGTGCCGCCTCCGGCATGGGAAACGCAACAGCAGCCAAACTCTGCAAACAGGGAGCAGAGGTCTACAGCCTGGACCGCAACGAGCCCGCAGCACCGGTTGCCGCCCATTTCCCCGTGGATCTGTCCAACCCCGAAAGCATCGACTCCGTAGTCCGGCAGCTCGACGGCGGGTTCGACGGGCTGCTGAACATCGCCGGCGTCCCTGGAGGAAAGCTGCCCAATGAGTTCGTTTTCTCGGTGAACTTCCTCGGCCTGCGGCATCTGACCGAAGCCCTCGAGCCCCGGCTGAACCGCGGCGGAACCGTCATCAATGTTTCCTCCAACGGCGATGTCATGTGGCCCACCCGCAAGGAGATCCACAAGGAACTCATGGCGACAGCCTCCTTCAATGATGGTCTCGAGTGGTACCGCCAGGTCCAACCGGAAGGAAAGGCATACAACTTTTCGAAGGAAGCGGTCAGCTACTACACGCTGACCAAAGCCATCGCCTTCGCCCAGAAGGGGCTGCGCATCAATGCCGTCTGCCCGGGCATGACGAACACGCCGATCATCGGCGACTTCATCAACGTTATGAGCGAGGACCGCGTCGAGCGGATCAAGAGCCTTATCGGAGGCTGGGCTGAACCCGAGGACATCGCGGATGTAATAGTTTTTCTGACCTCGGAAGAGGCCCGATTCGTCAACGGGCAGACCATCGACATTGACGGCGGTCTGAAAGCCGGAATGGCCGCCGGTGATGTTCCCTACCCCGGGTACTAGCCATAAGGCCACGCAGATCCGAATGGCAGCAAGGCGTTCCCCCGCGTCCCGGTTACCTGCCTGATGTGCGACCCGCCCACCTCCCCGTAGGGGACGGCGGGTCGCACACCTTCGCTCACCCAGATGGGCAGTTGCCGCGCATACGAAACCACGGAATAGCGCATGGCTGGGCAGCCGGGTCCCTAAATAGCGACGGACGCAGCAGCGATAGGCATTGCGGGCTTCAGTGAGGAGAGAAACGTGCAAGAAACGCAAACGGAAACCGCTACGCCTTCTACCGTGTTAGCTTCCATCCTTGACAGCCGCCATAGCTGCCGCGGGTTCCATAGCCGGCGGGTGCCAGAATCACAGATCGAATGCATGTTGCAGTTGGCACAAAAAGCACCGTCATGGTGCAACACCCAGCCGTGGAAAGTCAGCATCCTCTCCGGTGCCGCCAAGGAACGCTTGTCGGAAGCCTTGATTAAGGGAGCATTAAAGGGAGGAAAGCATCCGGACATCGAAGCACCGGCCGACTACCGGGGCGTCTACCTGTCTAGACGCCGGGAGTCGGGCTACGCCCTCTATGCCAGCCTTGGCATCGACCGCCACGAATACGAGCGTCGAGCCGAGCAGGGGTTGGAAAACTATCGTTTCTTCGGTGCCCCGCATGTCGCTATCGTGACAACCGACGCCCTGCTGGGAACATACGGGGCAATTGACTGCGGAGGCTATCTAACGACACTGCTGCTGGCGGCGGCGAGCCTAGGCATTTCCACCGTGCCTCAGGCCGCTGTAGCCATGTATTCCGACATTGTGCGCGAACAGCTAAACCTCTCCGATGATCGGCTCATTGTCTGTGCCGTGTCCTTCGGGTACGAAGACGCCTCGCACCCAGCGAACCAATTCAGAACCTCACGGGCCACCCTAGGGGACGTCGTCGACTGGCAGGAAGCGTGACGGCTGGGCAACCGGAGATAACCCGGAATGACCAAGCCAAAAGCGCTCAGAGTAGCCCTGGTTCCGGTAGCGCGGTCGAGAACCAGGACTGTCGAGGTCCCGACGGTTGACGGGCAGTTAGCTCAGCGCTCGAGCAGCTTGTGGTCCCTTGAGCTAGCCCGCACGGCCAATACGGGAAACGTGTAACATCGCTGACTTCTCCGCGATCTGCTAGTGCACTCAAAAACGTTTGCCCTCGGAATGCATGTGGTCGAAAGGCGAAAAGGGTACCCGTGAGCGCAACAGAGCGGACGGGGCGAGGCTGCGACCTGCATCCTTGGCCTATGGTAGGACCATGACTATTATGACGATCGCCAATGGGTCGGGCCCGGCGCTATGGCGATGGGGTCTAGAGCGAGAGCTTATAGCAAGTGCCTCCCTAAGCGCCCGGTGACTAGGAAAAACCATGACAAATTCAGGTTCAGTAGACATCGGGCTCTCCAGGGCTTCCTTCAGACCGGTGGTGGTGCAGAAAGCTTCTGATTCGATCGCAGATCAGATCAGGGAGCGCATATTTTCCGGTCAATTCGAAAGAGGATCCCTTCTACCGCCGGAGGCCGAACTTGCTCGACAGACGGCATCCAGCAGGGCGTCAGTAAGGGCTGCCCTTCGGACCCTCGAAGGG
>NZ_JBNHGL010000142.1:0-7441 GCF_059091245.1 Arthrobacter sp. Y3225116 | reverse complement strand
CCGTCGTCGTGAGCCGTCCGTCGCGGGCACCGCAGGTGGCCAGCAGCCGTCAAAAGCTGCGTCCAGTGTCTACTGTCCAGAAGGGACGTAAGCCGCTGCGAACCGCCCGGGAAAGGTGCTGCGGGCAACTAGAATCTCCGCCATGCCCAAGTTGTTCGCCGATACGGCGCCGCTCAAGGAGAGCCCGGATTTCCGCCGGTTGTGGATCGGGACCTCGCTCTCCGCGATCGGTGCGCAGCTGACGGCTGTGGCGGTAAGCCTGGAGGTCTACCAGCTCACCGAATCGACCTTGGCCGTGGGCGGCGTCGGCGTCGTCGGGCTGATCCCGCTGGTGCTGGCCGGCCTCTACGGCGGCTCCGTGGTGGATGCCTACGACCGGCGCAAGGTGGCGCTCTATTCCGGCCTGGTGCTGTGGGCCTGCACCGCCGTGTTTGCGCTGCAGGCGTGGTTCCGGCTGGAGCAGGTGTGGCTGCTGTACCTGGTGATCGCGGTGCATTCGGCCGCGGCCGGGCTCAACCAGCCGGCCCGCAGCGCCATCGTGCCGCGGCTGGTCCGGCGCGAGATGCTGCCGGCCGCCAATGCGCTGACCATGATGACGTTCGGGCTGGGCATGACCATCGGTCCGCTGGCGGCCGGGGTGCTGGTGGCAGGGGTGGGCTTCGGCTGGACCTACACCCTCGACGTCCTCACCTTCACGGCGGCCATCTGGGCGGTGGTCAAGCTCCCGCCCATCCCGCCCGAAGGCGAGGTCCGGAAGGCCGGCCTGCGCTCGGTGGCCGAAGGCTTCCAATTCCTGCGGACCCGTCCCAACATCCGCATGACGTTCCTGGTGGACATGGCCGCGATGGTCCTTGCCCAGCCACGCGCCCTGATGCCCGCCATCGGTGCGGTCATCATCGGCGGCGGCGAGGCGACGGCGGGCATCCTGCTGGCCGCTGTCGCTGCCGGGTCGTTCATCGCCGCGGTGTTGTCGGGGCCGCTGGGAGGCATCCGCCGGCAGGGGCTGGCGGTGCTGTGGTGCGTGGTGGTGTGGGGGATCGCCGTCGCGGGATTCGGCGCCGTCGTCGTCATGGCCGGGAGGACAAACGCCGCGGCCGCCGGGGACGTGAGCGGATGGCTCGTGCCGGCGGCACTCTGCCTCGCCGCGGCGGGAGCCGCCGATACGGTCAGCGGGGTCTTCCGAAACACCATCCTGCAGGCGGCGACGCCGGACGCCATGCGCGGCCGCCTGCAGGGCATCTTCATCGTGGTGGTGGCGGGCGGCCCGCGGCTCGGCGATGCCGTCGCCGGCGGCGGCGGTCAATGGCTGGGCGAAGGTTTCGCCGCGCTCGCCGGCGGTGTCGCGTGTGTGTGCGCCGTCGGGCTGCTGCACAGATTGCAGCCGCGGTTCTCCCGCTACAACGACAGGCACCCCGAGCCCTAGCCGCCAGGCCGTCCCGACCGGGGCTGCGGAACATGGCGCCAGCGTCCGGCGTTGGAATAAGTGACCGGTGGATACACTGAAAGACGGAGCCCTGTGCCTGCATGACACGGGGCCGATGCGCGCGGGAGAGGACTCATAAGCGGTGCACAACCACTTCAATGGACTGAAAACGGCCGGCCTGCTCGGTGGGCTCTTTGCCCTCCTGCTGGCGATCGGCGCGCTGCTGGCCAGCGGGACCGGCAGCGCCAACTGGATCTGGATCATGGCCCTGATCGGCGTGGGCACAACCGCCTACAGCTACTGGAACAGCGACAAGCTCGCGATCCGCAGCATGCAGGCCTACCCCGTGACCGAAGCCGACCAGCCGGGCATGTACCGGATCGTCCGTGAACTGTCCGCGCGGGCGAACCAGCCGATGCCCCGGCTCTATGTGTCCCCGACGATGGCCCCCAACGCCTTTGCCACCGGCCGGAATCCCAAGAACTCGGCCGTCTGCTGCACCGAGGGCATCCTGCGCCTGCTGGATGAGCGCGAACTGCGCGGGGTGCTGGGCCACGAACTGATGCACGTCTACAACCGCGACATTCTGACCTCCTCTGTGGCCGCCGCGGTGGCGGGCGTGATCACGTCGGTCGCGCAGTTCCTGTTGTTCTTCGGCGGCCGCGACCGCAACGCCAACCCGCTTGCGCTGATCGCCATGTCGCTGCTGGCCCCGCTGGCCGCCATGCTGATCCAGATGGCAGTCAGCCGCACCCGCGAGTACGACGCGGACGAGGACGGCGCCACGCTGACCGACGATCCGCTGGCCCTGGCGTCGGCGCTTCGCAAGCTGCAGTACGGCACGCAGCAGGCGCCGCTGCCGCAGGACCAGAGGCTGGTCAACACGAGCCACCTAATGATTGCCAACCCCTTCAAGGGCGGCGGCGCGAAGAAACTGTTCAGCACCCACCCTCCGATGGACGACCGCGTCGCGCGGCTGGAACGGATGGCCGGACGGCCGCTGGGCTACTGAGGCAGGCATGCGGCTGCTGCTGATCCGGCACGGGCAGACCCACTCCAACGTCCGCGGGCTGCTGGACACCGGTGCCCCCGGGGCCGAGCTGACCGACCTGGGGCATGCACAGGCGCGGGCGCTGCCGCAGGCGCTCGACGGCGAGCCGATCGACGCGCTGCTCGCATCCACCCTGGTGCGCGCCCAGCTCACGGCGTCCCCGCTGGCCGCCGCCCGAAAGCTTGAGACGGATGTGCGCGACGGGCTGCGCGAAATCTCGGCCGGCGAGCTGGAAATGCGCGGCGACCGCGATTCCATCATTGCCTACATGACCACGGTCTTCGCCTGGGCGGCGGGCGACCTGGAGCGCCGGATGCCCGGCGGCCCGGACGGCCACGAAACGTTCGGACGCTTCGATGCCGTCATTGAAGAAGCCCGAACCTCCGGCATCGGCACCCTGGCGGTGGTCAGCCACGGCGCCATGATCCGCAGCTGGGCGGGCGCCCGGGCGTCCAATCTGACGGTCCCGTTCGTGGCCCGGAACCAGTTGAGCAACACCGGGGTGGTAGTGCTCGACGGCGGTCCCGACGGTTGGGAGGCACTCACCTGGATGGGCCAGGCCGTGGGCGGGCCCGAACTGGCCGACCCGCTCACCGACGGCCCGACCGCCGATCCGATCAACCCCGGGAGCGTCCCCTCCGACCCCGGCTCCCGGGACTGACGAGCAAAAGACCGCGCGGACCCGGAGCGGCCGCCGGCCCATGTCACACATCTGCCCGCGGCGGTGTCCTATCTCTGTAACCACACACGAGAGGGAGTTCGCGGTGAGCGCTAAGCATCGGATTGTCATCATTGGGGCGGGCTACGCCGGAGTCATGGCCGCAAACCGGCTCGCCGGCAGCAAGGAGCTGGCGGGCAGGATCTGCGTGAGCGTCGTTAACCCTTCGGCCGACTTCGTGGAGCGGATACGGCTGCATGAGGTCGCGGCGGGAGGCCGGGAATCGGCCGCTGTTCCGATGGACTCGCTGCTGCACCCGGAGGCCGCCCTGGTGGTCGGTACGGCCTCCCGGATCGATCCCCAATTGCGCACCGTCCACTTCGACGACGGCCGGGCCGCGCTGGACTATGACTTCCTGGTCTATGCTCCCGGCAGCGCCAGCCAACCCGTCCCCTCGGGATCAATCGGCTTCACGCTGCAGGACGCCTCCTCCGCCGCCCGCCTGCATCGCGCGTTGCAGCAGTTGGCTCCCGGCGCCGTCGTCAGCGTTATCGGTGGTGGCCTGACCGGCATCGAGGCGGCTGCCGAAATTGCCGGGGCGCTTCCGCGGTTGCAGGTGCGGCTGGTTTCGCGGGGGCGGACAGGTGCGGACCTGTCCGAGCGGGGCCGCCGGGCCCTGTTGGCGCAGCTGGCGGACCTCGGCGTCGAGGTCATGGACGGAACCCGGGTGGACCGGTCCGATGCACGGCGCATCATCCTGTCGGACGGTACGGCCCTGGGCTCGGACTGCACCGTCTGGGCGGCCGGTTTCAGCGCTTCCGGCCTCGCCGAAGCGAGCAGGTTGGCCACCGATGACCACGGCAAGTTGCTCGTCGACTCAACGCTGGCCTGCCCGGGGTATCCGGACATCGTAGGCGCCGGAGACGCAGTCCGCGCCCAGGACACGGTGGCCTCGCACCTGCGGATGGGCTGCGCGGTGGCCATGCCCATGGGAGCCCACGCCGCAGAGAACGTCATCGCCCAGATCCGGCAGCGGTCCCCTCGGGAGTTGTCCGTCGGGTTCATGGTGCGCTGCATCAGCCTGGGCCGGCGGTCCGGGCTGGTCCAGCCGGTGCATGCGGACGACACCCCGCGCCGGGTCGCCCTGGGCCGCAGGGGAGGCGCCCTGGTCAAAGAACAGGTGTGCCGCCTGACGCTGTCGTGGATCCGGGGCGAGCTCAAGCGCAGCGGTTCGTACAGCTGGCCCCGCGGCCCGCGCACCGCCGCGGCACGGTAGCCGCAGCACTCGAAGGGAGGGGCCGAGGGAGGGACCGCGTACTCGGTTTTGCGGGCCTGGTTACCGGCGGGGGCAGGACAGTTACCCTGCTTCCGGACGGGCAAATACGGGGATGTATCTGACCCACTACTCGACTCTTTCGGATCCGCCTGGATTTCGTTGCCCCCGGTTAAGTCCGCCTGTTAGTGTCGCCGGATCCGCGCCGCGCGGGGTTCAGTTGGGGGAAGAGAGTTCATCATGCGTTTTTCGTCATTGGTGGCCGCGACGGCGTTGGGGCTCGTCGTCGCATTGGCGCCAGCCGGTCCGGCGCTCGCCGGTCCCGCCGAACGGCAGGCCAACTGTACAGCGCTGGGCGGAACGCTCAGCGGCAACGGCAGTAATCAGGTCTGCACGGTGACAACTGTCGTCGTCGGCCCTGATGTTCCGTCAGGCACTCCGACGACCACGTTCAGCCCGGACCGGCCCGTGGGCGATCCTGTCACCGTGGACACGTCGCTTCCATCCCGGCAGCCGGATCCCACGGTGACAACAGAGGAACGCAACGTCGGCGACGCGACTGTCGTGAGGACCGAGCGCGCCGGCACCCCGGTCGTGACCGAGGAAGAGCGCAATGCCGGCGAGGCCGTCAGCGAGGACGTCGTTGTTCCCGGCACGCCGACGTCCACAACCCGGACGGAGCGGGGCACGCCGACGAGCACCGAGACGCCCGCAACCACCAACTGCCGCAGGGTAAACAACGAGCGGGCGGCGAAGCCCGTGGAGAGGTGCGAGCGGGCCGTCCTGACCACGACGACGACGCCCACAACGATCGTCACCACGACGACCACCCCGCAGGAACGGGTCACCACGACGACCCAGCCGCGGGAAACGCTGATTACCACGACGACGCCGTTCACCGAGGTCTTCACCAGCACCCAGCAGCGTGAAATGTGCACCACCACCACCTACCAGACGGTGATCGCCACCGCGACGACCCAGCAGACGGAGCGCACGGCGACGACAACGCAGCCGACAACGCGGACCACCACCACGACGACCACCAGGTTCGACTTCCCGCGCGGCACCGACGTCCCCACCCCCATGGGCGTTCCTGAGGTGAAACAGTCAACGGCACCCGGGACTCCGGTGGTGACGGAAGCAGTTGTTCCCGGCACGCCGATCGTGACCACCGGAACCCGGCCGGGCGATGAGGAATCGGACACCGAGTGCGCTCCGATCGCCCCGGTGGTGACGGTCACCGAAGGGGAAACGAGGCAGGAGGTTACGACGGCGACCGTGCCGGCAGAGCCGGTTGTCACCGTGACGCGTGAGGACATCGAGCCGCTGGTCGTCGAGACCGAGGCCCCGGGGGCGCCGATCGTGACGACCGATGTCCGCAGCACCGGCGAGACCTGCTACAACAACCCCTCCAACGCAGAGCAGCGGGGCAACCGCTGCGCGGCGTAGCCCCTAACGGGTTTCACTGACGCTGCCGCCTTCCCTCCGGGAGGGCGGCAGCGTCATGCGGTCCTGCCGAAGCCGGAGGCTACTGTAGGCGGCTAGAGTCCGTGCACCAGGAGGTTCCGGTGCGGTTGCACCCAACCTTTGGCCAGTGCTGTGCTCGCGTCATATCCATCGGCGATCAGCTTGGCCTTGATTCCGGAGGCTTCGAGTCCAAGTGGGCCCGTATGCTCGAGCCGGCCACATCCGGCGGCGTAAACACCGAATGCCGGGTTGTCCATGATTAAGCACATTTCGCGGGGGTCGGGGGTGCCCATCAAGGCGGCGTAGAACGCGTAGCCGTCCATCTCCGTCAGAAACCGCACGCTGTCCGGGACTACGCCCAGGTCTTCCAAGCGCTCCGCCGGTAGGTCGTCCGCGGTACTGGATGGGGCTGACAGCGCCGACACCCGGGGAGGCTGGTGGCTGGTGCAGCCTGCCAGCGCCAGCAGTACCGCGGCTGCAACGCTCAGTTTGGTCAGCGTGCGCATGATCTCCCCGCCTCTGGTGAAACAACGTTTGCCTCACGCTAAGCGGGAAATGATCAGCACAGAAGGAAATGAACGTTGCGATGCAGTAACTAAACCGTCCTCGACGTCCCTGCGGACTAACGCCTGGTAAGCACCTGGGCCAGGCGTTTCGTTCCGGGACTACCGGTAGTTGATGAACTGCAGGTCGACATCCAAGTCGGAGCCCTTGAGCAGCGATATGACTTCCTGCAGGTCGTCTCGGGACTTGGAGGTGACGCGCAGTTCGTCGCCCTGGATCTGGGCCTTCACGCCCTTGGGGCCCTCGTCCCGGATCATTTTCGAGATCTTCTTGGCCTGGTCTTGGGCGATGCCCTCCTTGACGCCGGCCTCGATCCGGTACTCCTTGCCGGAGGCGAACGGCTCGCCGGCGTCCAGCGACTTCAACGAAATGCCGCGCTTGACGAGTTTCGACTGGAGCACGTCCAGAACGGCCTTGACCCGTTCCTCGGAGTTGGCCTTCATCAGGATTTTTTCGCCGCTGAAGTCAACCTCGGCGCCGACTCCCTTGAAGTCATAGCGCTGCGCGATTTCCTTCTGCGCCTGGTTTAACGCGTTGGCGACTTCCTGCTTGTCCACCTTGCTGACGATGTCGAACGAAGAATCGCTGGCCATGGTTCCTCCTGGGTCGGGGCGTATGTGTCTTGGCACCAGCCTACTGAATCGCACCCGGACACGCGGCGTTCCCAGCTGGGACGCAGGTTCCGTCCACCGTTCCTTCATCCGGACCCGCGAGAATCACAAGGCCGTATGAACCACCGAATTTGCAGGAGAAGCACGCATGAAAGCACGCCCGCGGTACATCGTCACGTCGATAAGGGTTGCTGCGGGTTCGATCCTGACCGTGACGACCGTCGCCACCGTGGTCGTGATGGGCTCCGCGCCCGCCCTGGCGGGCCCGGCCTCCCTCGCATCTGTCCAGGCGCCCGCCGCGGCGGTTGGCGCTGCCTCTTTGATCCGGCGGGACACCCACGAGCTGGAGCGTGGACTCGACGCCACGGCCGGAACCCTGCTCGGCGGTGCCGCC
>NZ_JBNHGL010000141.1:0-7542 GCF_059091245.1 Arthrobacter sp. Y3225116 | reverse complement strand
GGCTTCGGCCGCAGCCAACGCGTCCGCCGGCGCCCAGGGATGCTCCACCCGGTCCGGGGCTGCTTCCAGCACCCGCACGGTGTCCGCCCGCCAGAATCCCGCGTCCGGTCCGCCCTCGGTGACGCGTGCCAGGACCCGTTCCCCGGGCAGGGCGTGCCGGACGAACACCACCCGGCCGTCGTGCCGCGCGACGAAGTGGCCTCCGTGCGCCGGGGCGCCGACGGTCAGTTCGATCAGTTGCGGTGCGGGGTCGGTCATGAAAGCTCCTGGTAGCGGCGGACGGAATCGGAGGAGGCCAGTTGCCACGGCACGCTGGCCACCATGACGCCGGGCTCGAAGTGCAGGCGGGTCTTGATGCGCAGCGCGGTCTGGTTGTGCACCAGCTGCTCCCACCAGCGTCCCACCACGTATTCGGGGATGTAGACCACCACCAGTTCGCGGGGCGAGTCCCGGCGGATGCTCTTGATGTAGTCGATGATCGGCGTGGTGGTCTCGCGGTACGGGGAGGCGAGCACTGTGATCGGAACCGGGATGTTGAGCTTCTCCCAGTCGCGCAGGGTCTGCTCGGTCTGTTCACGGTCCAGGTCCACCACCACGGCGTCGAGCCGGGACGGCCGCGAGGCCCGGGCGAAGGCCAGCGCCCGGAGCGTCGGCTTGCGCACGTGCGAGACCAGGATGACCGCATGCACCCGGGACGGCAGCGCGGTGGCCGGCTGGTCCGGGTCGATCGCGAGCTCGCGGGCGACCTGGACGTAATGGCGGTTGATGCTGTGCATGACCAGCCCGAGCAGGACGATGCCGAGCACGGCCAGCCAGGCCCCGAAAACGAACTTGCTGACCACTACCACCACCAGCACGGTCACGGTCAGGATGAAGCCGACCATGTTGATGAACCGCGAGCGCAGCATCCGGCGCCGCACCGGGCGGTGCGCGGTGGCCCGGATTTCGCGGGACCAGTGCCGGATCATGCCCAGCTGGCTGCAGGTGAAGGAAACGATCACGCCGATCACGTAGAGCGGGATCAGCCGGGTGACGTCCGCGTTGAACATCAGCACCAGTACCACGGCCGCGGCCGCCAGCGCGAGCACCCCGTTGCTGTAGCTGAGCCGGTCCCCGCGGGTCCGCAGCTGGCGGGGCAGGAAGCCGTCGGTGGCGAGGATCGATGCCAGCTGCGGGAAGGCGTTGAACGCCGAATGGCTGGCCAGCACCAGGATCGCCGCGGTGGCCGCGACCGTCAGGTAGAAGAGCGGGGCGCCGCCGCCGAAGACCGTCTCCGCCAGCTGGCTGAGCACCGGGGACTGGAAGTAGCCCGCCGGCAGGGGCCCGCCGTCCAGCCGCAGCTGGTCGGCGGGGGCCTGCACCACCCGCACCTCCGTGGCCCGGGCCAGGTACATCACCGCCATGGTGATCACGGTTGCGGAGATGCCCAGCATCAGCAGCGCAAAGCCGGCGTTCCTGGCGCGCGGCTTCTCGAAGGCCGGCACGTTGCTGGCCGGCGTCTCCAGGCCGGTGAGTGCCGCGGCGCCCGTGGAGAAGGCCCGCAGCACCAGCAGCGCGCCGGCCAGCCCGGTCAGGCCCGCCTCCAGGCCGGGTTCCGGCACGACGTCGAACGCCGCGCTGGGTGCCTCGCCCAGGCTTCCGGTGAGGTCAAGGACGAACCCGGCCAGGCACATCAGCAGCACGGTGCCCACAAAGACATAGGTGGCGATCGCCACGGTCAGGCGCCCGCGTCCCAGCCCGCGCAGATGGAGCAGGGCGAGGATCGCGATGCCGGCGACGGCCGCTCCCGGCTGCCAGCCCTTCAGCGCCGGAACGGCGGACACGAGATAGTGGGCCGCCGAAGACATGGACACCGCGACTGTGAGCACGTAGTCCAGCATCAGCGCGGAGCCCACCGTAATGCCTGCCGGCTTGCCCAGGTTCCGGGTGGCGATCTCGTAGTCGCCGCCGGACGGATACGCGTGGATGCTCTGCCGGTAGGACGCCACCAGGACCAGCAGCACCACCATGACCGCCAGTCCGACCCAGGGCGACAGGGCGATCGCCGCGACGCCCGCCAATGCCAGCGTCAGCAAGATCTCGTCCGGGGCGTAGGCCACCGAGGAGAGCGCGTTGGCGGAGAAGACCGGAACCGCCAGGCGGCGCGGCAGCGCGTCCTGCTTCAGCCGCTCGCTGCGGAACGGCTTGCCCACCAGGACCCGCTTGAGGGCATCGAGGAATGTCAGCACGTTTCCCTCGGTGGCACACGCTGCCAATGGGTCCGGATCTTCACGGCTTAGAGTCTAGACTGCCGGCCCGGAAATTACGGGGTCGCGGGGCCTCCGACCCGCAGTTTCATAGCCGCGGCAGGGCCGCCGGGGTTAGCATAAGCGTATGAATGTGCGTTGTATCACATTTAGGGGTCCGGGGCCGTTTGACCCAGTGACTGCTCGCTAAGGAGTCTTAGATGGGCAATGCCGCCGCCGTGATGACCGGCCTGAGCAGCATCGAGATTCAGGAGCGCCCCATGCCCGAGCCTGGTCGGGGCCAGGCCGTGATCCGGGTGGAAGCCGTGGGGGTCTGCGGCTCCGACGTCGCCTATTACCGCTACGGGAAGATCGGCCCGTTCGTCGTGGACGGCCCGTTCATCCTCGGCCACGAGCTCGCCGGCGAGGTGGTTGCCGTCGGCGAAGGCGTCGGCAACGTGCGCGTCGGCGACCGGGTGGCCGTCGAGCCGGGCACGCCGGACCGCAGCTGCGAAGAGTGCCGGGCGGGGCGCTACCACCTCTGCCCGAACCTCGAATTCCTGGCCACCCCGCCCTACGACGGAGCCCTGCTGCAGTACCTGGCCATGGACGCCCGCTGCTACTTCCCGATCCCGGATTCGATGAGCTACGAGGACGGCGCGCTGCTCGAGCCGCTGTCCGTGGGGTTGTGGGGCTGCCGGCGGGCGAACCTCCAGGCGGGCGACGACGTGCTGATCACCGGCGCCGGGCCGGTGGGCCTGCTTGCCGCCGAAGCGGCGCGGGCCCTCGGCGCGGGAAGCGTCACGGTCACGGACATCTCCGAGTACCGGCTCGGCGTGGCCCGCGACCACGGCTTCGCGGTGGAGAAGAGCGACGCGCCCACGGCGCGGACCTACGACGTGCTGCTGGAGTGCTCGGGCGCCGGCGGCGTCCTCGCCTCCGGGCTCGGCCGGTTGCGCGAGGCCGGGCGGGCAGCCGTCATCGGCCTGGCCAAGACCGAGGAGGTGCCGCTGCCCCTGTCCACGCTCAATTGGAAGGAGATCACCATCTCGATGGTGAACCGGTACAACAACACCTGGCCGCTGGGCATTGATCTGGTGTCCTCCGGCCGGATCAACCTGGAAGGACTGGTCACGCACAGCTTTGCGCTGCCGCAGACCGCGGCCGCCCTGGAAAACACCTCCACCGAACCCGAATCGCTCAAGGCGATGATCTACCCCCAGCGGCTCTGACCGCGGATGCCGGAACGCACGAACGGCAACGCGGCACGCCACCAGTAAGAGGAGTTCCGATGAACAAGAACACACGGGGAATCATGGGCCTCACCACGGCCCTGTTTCTTGCAGCCGGCATGACAGCTTGCGGTGGCGGCGGCGGCGGTGAAGGCGGCGGCGGAGGCGGAGGGACCGCAGGCGGGGGCGGCGGCCAGGCCGAGGGCAAGATCGCGTTCCTGATGCCGGACCGGGCCTCGACCCGCTACGAGCAGCAGGACAGCCCGCTGTTCGAGGCCAAGGTCGAAGAGCTGTGCGGCGGCTGCGAGGTGCTGTACCAGAACGCCGACGGCGACGCCAACAAGCAGCAGCAGCAGGCCAACGCCATGATCACCCAGGGCGTCGAGGTCCTGGTGCTGGACCCGGTGGACAGCACCGCTGCCGCCTCGCTGGTCAACACCGCGAAGGGCCAGGGCATCAAGGTGGTCACCTACGACCGGCCGGTCCCGGACACGCCGGCAGACTTCTACGTCTCCTTCGACAACAAGAAGATCGGCAGCCTCATCGCCGAGGACCTGGTGAAGAAGCTGGACGCCGACGGCGAAGAGACCGGAGGGGTGCTGATGGTCAACGGCTCCCCCACCGACCGGGCCGCGCAGCTGATCAAGGAAGGCGCGACGGAAGCCGTCGAGGCCAGCGAGCATGAAATCCTGGCCTCGTATGACACCCCGGAGTGGCAGCCGTCGAAGGCGCAGGACTGGGTGGCCGGCCAGATCACCCAGTTCGGTG
Source organism: Arthrobacter sp. Y3225116 (assembly GCF_059091245.1). Taxonomy (NCBI): domain Bacteria; kingdom Bacillati; phylum Actinomycetota; class Actinomycetes; order Micrococcales; family Micrococcaceae; genus Arthrobacter; species Arthrobacter sp. Y3225116. Next base: position 3,317 of record NZ_JBNHGL010000141.1, on the reverse strand, counting down.
AGGACATCACCGGTATCGTGGCCGCCAACGACGGCACGGCCGGCGGCTCCATCGCCGCCCTGAAGGCCGCCGGCGTCTCGCCGTTCCCGCCGGTCACCGGCAACGACGCGGAGGTCGCCGCGATCCAGCGGATCATCAAGGGCGACCAGTACAACACGATCTCCAAGCCCATCAAGATTGTCGCCGAAAAGTCGGCCGAGGTGGCGGTCCAGCTGCTCAATGGCGAGACCCCCGAACCCGACGCGACGCTCTTCGACACCCCGTCCGCGCTGTTCGTGCCGACGGTCGTCACCAAGGAGAACGTCAAGGAAGTGATTTTCGACGGCGGCATCTACAAGCCTGAAGAAATCTGCACCGGTGAGTACAAGGCGGGCTGCGACGAACTCGGCATCGAGTAAAGCAGCCGCCGGCGGTGCCGCGGCCCCCGCGGTACCGCCGGCGTAGGGGAAGGGGAAGCATGTCAACTGTGTCAGCGGAACGGCCGGAGGCTACCGCCCCGGTCCTGTCCATGCGGGGCGTGAGCAAGCACTTCGGTGCCGTGGCCGCCTTGACCGATATTGACCTGGACGTCCACGCCGGCGAAGTGGTCGCCCTGGTCGGTGACAACGGCGCCGGGAAGTCGACGCTGGTCAAGATCCTCGCGGGCGTGCATCCCCAGGACGCCGGTACCGTGAACTTCGACGGCCAGGACGTGACGATCCACACGCCGGTGGATTCCATTCAGCTGGGCATCGCCACGGTGTTCCAGGACCTCGCCCTCTGCGACAACCTCAGCGTCGTCGACAACCTCTTCCTCGGCCGGGAGCTGGGCGCCTGGCGGCTGAACGAAGTGGAGATGGAGGTCCAGTCCTGGAAGCTGCTGCGCCAGCTCTCGGCGAAGATCCCCTCGGTCCGCATTGCGGTAGCCTCCCTCTCCGGCGGCCAGCGCCAGACCGTCGCCATCGCCAGGTCGCTGCTCGGCAGCCCCAAGCTCATCATCCTCGACGAGCCCACCGCAGCCCTCGGCGTGGCGCAGACGGCCGAGGTGCTGAACCTGGTGGAGCGGCTGCGCGAAAACGGCCTCGCGGTGATCATGATCAGCCACAGCATGCAGGACGTTAAAGCGGTCTCCGACCGCGTCGCGGTGCTGCGGCTGGGGAAGAACAACGGCACCTTCCGGATGAAGGACGTCTCGACCGACGACCTGATCGCCGCCATCACCGGCGCCACCGACAACGTCGTGACCCAGCGCGCCGCCCAGACCGGGGCAGCGGCGGCTGCCGGCGCGGCCGGAACGGCCGGCGGGGCCGAGGAGGCCGGCGGGCTGGGCGGGCCGGGCGGAGGCTCGCTCCCGCCCGGCCAGGCCGCCGGAAGCGCGGGCCGACAGGGGTCCGGGGCAGCAGCACGGGAAGAAGGGACCGTACCATGACAACAAATCCAGCCGCCCCGGTCATTCCGGTGGCCACGGACCTGCAGGACGAACGGCTGATCCGGACCGAGGGCTTCAAGGGCGCCGTGAAGGTCGGTATCAACCGGGTGCGCGGCGGCGACCTGGGCGTGCTGCCCATCGTCGTCGGGCTGCTGGTCATTTGGTCCATCTTCCAGGTGCTCAACCCGTTCTTCCTCTCCAGCGCCAACCTGGTCAACCTGCTGCTGGAAAGCGCCGCCGTCGGAGTCATCGCGCTGGGCATCGTCTGCGTCCTGCTGGTCGGCGAAATCGACTTGTCCGTCGGCTCCGTCAGCGGCCTGTCGGCCGCCATCGTCGGCGTCACCTTCATCAAGCAGGACTGGCCGATCGGGCTGGCGGTCCTGACCGCGATGGCGGTAGGCGCCGCGATCGGGTTGGTCTATTCGGTGGTGTACACCAAGTTCGGGGTGCCGTCCTTCGTGATCACGCTCGCCGGCCTGCTCGGTTTCCTCGGCCTGCAATTGTTCGTGCTCGGCGTCGAGGGCACCATCAACCTGCCCTTCGATTCCTTCCTCGTCTGGTTCGGCCAGCAGGCCTTCGTGCCGGGATGGCTGTCGTACGTGCTGGCGGTCGTCGGCGTGGCCGGCTTCTTCCTCAGCCAGCTCACGCTCTCCCGCCAGCGGGTCAAGGCAGGCCTGTCCGGGCGGCCGATGAAGCTGGTCGTGATGCAGACCATCCTGCTGGCCGTGATCCTGCTGTTCGCGGTCTGGTACCTGAACCAGGCCCGCGGCGTCGGCTGGATGTTCGTCTTCTTCGCCGCCCTGGTGCTGGCGATGCACTACGCGTTCACCCGGACCCAGTGGGGCCGTTCCGTCTACGCCGTCGGCGGCAACCGGGAAGCGGCGCGGCGGGCCGGGATCGCCGTCAACCGGATCTACGTGTCCATCTTCGTCCTGTGCTCGACGTTCGCGGCCGTCGGCGGCATGCTGGCCGCCGGCCGGCTGGCCGCATCGGCGCAGAGCAGCGGCACCGGGGACGTGAACCTGAACGCCATCGCCGCCGCAGTGATCGGCGGGACCAGCCTGTTCGGCGGCCGGGGCTCGGCATTCTCCGCCCTCCTGGGCATCCTGGTCATCCAGTCCATCTCCAGCGGCCTCACCCTGCTGAACCTTGAGTCCTCGTTCCGGTACATGATCACCGGCCTGGTGCTGCTGCTGGCAGTGATCCTCGACGCCGTATCCCGCAAGTCCCGCACCTCCCACGGCCGCGCCTAGTGGCCGGCCGCCGGAGCGACATGTTCCTGGGCATCGACATCGGCACGGGCAGCAGCAAGGCGGTGCTGGCGGACGCCGGGGGCAGGGTGCTGGACAGCGCGGCGGTCGCGCACGAGGTCAGCTACCCGCGGCCCGGCTGGGCCGAGTTCGACGCCGAGGGCGGGGCGTGGGCGGAAGTGGTCCGGCTGTGCCGGGAGCTCTTCTCCCGGAACGACGCCGGTGCCGTCGCCGGCGTGTGCGTCAGTGCGATGGGTCCGTCCCTGGTGGTCACGGACGAAAACCTGGCCCCGTTGCGGCCGGCGATCCTGTACGGGATCGACGCGCGCGCCGTCGTCGAAATCCGCGAATTAACGGAGGAGTTCGGTGCCGAGGAGATCTTTCGCGAGGCGGGCAAGGTGCTGTCCTCGCAGGCCGTGGGACCGAAGCTCCGCTGGCTGCGCAACCGGGAACCGGAGGTCTTCGCCCGCGCCCGGAACTGGCACAGCCTGAACTCCTTCGTCCTGGCCAAGCTGACCGGCGAGCTGGTTCTTGACCACCACACGGCCAGCCAGTGCGATCCGCTCTACGACCTTCGCGGCAACCGGTGGCATCCGGACCGGTACGGCGCGGTCGCCGGGCACCTGCCGGAGCCCCGGCTGGCGTGGCCGGCCGAAGTC
>NZ_JBNHGL010000140.1:0-7653 GCF_059091245.1 Arthrobacter sp. Y3225116 | reverse complement strand
GCCGAAGCCGGCCGGCCCGCCGTGGGCGGCGCCGAATTTGGCCACATCGGGCTGGACGCCCAGCGCCGGCTGAAGGGGCTGATCTTCGCCGAACAGCTGCAACGGTTGGCCAAGCTGGAACGGCAGGTCACAGTGGAAGCCCCCGCGGGGGAGTACGACGACGGACTCGGCTGGCGTACGCGCGCCGCGTTCGGCGTGGGGTCCGACGGGCGCCTCGCGATGCACGCGCACCGGTCCGACGAGCTGGTCCCCATCGAGGCGATGCCGCTGGCCGCGGACGCCGTCAACGACCTGCGGTTGTGGGAGTTGGATCTGTCGGGGCTGGAGCGGGTGGAGGTGGCCGCGCCCGCCGACGGGAGCACGCCGCTGGTGCTGCTGGTACCGGGCGCGGGGACAACGCCCAAACGGTTGGCGAAGATTGCCGACCGGATCGAACCCGGCGTGTCGGTTGCCGCGTGGGAGCCCGTGCCCGGGCGGCTCACCCGGTTGCGGGGACGCACCTGGGTATCCGAAACCAGCGGGCGGCACCAGTACCGCGTGACGGGAGACGGCTTCTGGCAGATTCACCGGCTGGCGCCGGCCACGTTGACTGCCGCCGTTCTGGACGGCGTTGCGCCCCGGCCGGGGGAGAGGGTGGCCGACCTCTACGCGGGTGCCGGACTTTTCACGGCGCCCCTGGCCGATGCCGTCGGGGTGACCGGCAACGTCCTCTCCATTGAGGGCTCGCCGGCCGCCAGCAAAGACGCCCGCAAGAACCTGCACGGTTTCGGGCAGGTCGAGATCGTACAGGGCAAGGTCGAACGGGTGCTGCGCTCGCAGCCCGAAGAGATGGACGCCGTCGTCCTTGACCCGCCCCGCGCCGGCGCCGGAAAAGCCGTGGTGCAGGCGGTGGCCGCCCGGAACCCCCGGGCGGTCGGCTATGTATCCTGTGACCCGGCGTCCTTCGCCCGCGACCTGGGCTACTTCCTGCAGCTGGGCTGGAACCTCGACTCGCTGCGCGTGTTCGACCTGTACCCGCATACCCACCACATGGAGTCCTTCGCCGTGCTCACCCCGGGGCGCCGCTGAGCGGGAACGGGCGTGCCGGCGGCGGCCTTCCCCGCGGGGTCCCAATCCTCCCCGCGCGCTCCCGAGCCTTCCGCACGATCCCGCGGCCGCTGCAGGGCAATCCCGGCTGTGAGGCAGGCCACAGGCGGCGCTCCGGTTCCTGCCAACGGGCTACCCGATAGGATGGGGGCAGCGGTTCCGGACGAAGCATATTGTCTCTGGCTTGTAAATTCTGCGGGCTGCGGCGCGTCAAAAAGGCCAGAGGCCGAGCCCACAGCTGTCCCTTCACACTTAGGGATGCCTAACTAGCGGGTGGTTGCCGCCCGGACAAAGATAAAGTGTGGCGAGAGGAGTCCTGTCATGAGTAATGTGGACAGCTTCGGTTCCAAAGGCGTCTTGAACGTCGCCGGGACCGAGTATGAGATATTCCGGCTGAGTGCCGTTGAAGGTGCCGAGAGCCTTCCGTTCAGCCTCAAGGTCCTGCTGGAGAACCTGCTTCGCACCGAAGATGGTGCGAACATCACGGCGGACCACGTCCGCGCCCTGGCCGGTTGGAACCCCGACGCACAGCCGGACACCGAGATCCAGTTCACCCCCGCCCGCGTCATCATGCAGGACTTCACCGGTGTTCCGTGTGTCGTCGACCTGGCCACCATGCGCGAGGCCGTCAAGGAGCTCGGCGGCGACCCGAAGCGCGTGAACCCGCTGGCCCCGGCCGAACTGGTGATCGACCACTCGGTCCAGATCGATGTCTTCGGCAACGCCGGCGCGCTCGAGCGCAACATGGAGATCGAGTACCAGCGCAACGGTGAGCGCTACCAGTTCCTGCGCTGGGGACAGACCGCCTTCGAAGACTTCAAGGTGGTTCCGCCGGGAACCGGCATCGTGCACCAGGTCAACATCGAATACCTGGCCCGCACCGTGATGACCCGCGAGGTTGACGGCAAGCTGCGCGCCTACCCGGACACCCTGGTCGGCACCGACTCGCACACCACCATGGTCAACGGACTGGGCGTGCTCGGCTGGGGCGTAGGCGGCATCGAGGCCGAGGCCGCCATGCTCGGCCAGCCCGTGTCGATGCTGATTCCGCGCGTTGTCGGCTTCAAGCTCACCGGCTCCATCCCCGCCGGCGCCACCGCCACCGACGTCGTGCTGACCATCACCGAGATGCTGCGCAAGCACGGCGTGGTGGGCAAGTTCGTGGAGTTCTACGGCGAAGGCGTGGCCGCGGTGCCGCTGGCGAACCGCGCCACCATCGGCAACATGAGCCCGGAGTTCGGCTCGACCGCCGCCATGTTCCCGATCGACGACGTGACCCTCGACTACCTGCGCCTGACCGGCCGCTCCGAGGAGAACATCGCCCTGGTCGAGGCGTACACCAAGGAACAGGGCCTCTGGCACGATCCGTCGCACGAACTGAAGTTCTCCGAATACATCGAGCTGGACCTGTCGACCGTGGTTCCGTCCATTGCCGGTCCCAAGCGGCCGCAGGACCGCATCGCCCTGACCTCTGCCAAGAACCAGTTCCGCAAGGACCTGCAGGGCTACGTAGGCACCGGCAACGAGGACGCCCTGGACGAGGCCCTGGAAGAGTCCTTCCCGGCGTCGGATGCCCCGGCCATGACCTCCACGGTCCGTCACGCTGCCGCGGCGCAGGCCGGCGGCGTGCACGCCGGCACCGCACAGGCCGACGACCGTCCCTCCGGCGGTTCGGCGGCCCAGGGACGCCACGTCGCCCTGCCCAGCGACGGCCGAGCCTCCAAGCGTGTCCACGTCACCATGGAAGACGGGCGCGAGTTCGAACTGGACCACGGTGCGGTGTCCATCGCCTCGATCACCTCCTGCACCAACACGTCGAACCCGTCGGTCATGCTGGCGGCGGCCGTGCTGGCCCGCAACGCGGTGGAGAAGGGCCTGGCGTCCAAGCCGTGGGTCAAGACCTCCATCGCCCCGGGCTCCAAGGTCGTCACCGATTACTACGAAGAGTCGGGCCTGATTCCGTACCTGGAGAAGCTCGGCTTCTTCGTGGTCGGCTATGGCTGCGCCACCTGCATCGGAAACTCCGGCCCGCTGGAGCCCGAAATCTCGCAGGCGGTCCAGGACAACGACCTGTCGATCACCTCGGTGCTGTCGGGTAACCGCAACTTCGAAGGCCGCATCAACCCGGACGTCAAGATGAACTACCTGGCGTCCCCGCCGCTGGTCGTCGCCTACGCCCTGGCCGGCACCATGGACTTCGACTTCGAGAAGCAGCCGCTGGGCCAGGACCCGGAGGGCAACGACGTGTTCCTGAAGGACATCTGGCCGAACCCGGTCGAGGTCCAGCAGGTGATCGACTCCTCGATCAACAAGGAGATGTTCGCCAAGGGCTACGAGGGTGTGTTCGAGGGCGACGACCGCTGGAAGGCGCTCGAGACCCCGGCAGGCGATACCTTCGCCTGGGACCCGAACTCCACGTACGTGCGGAAGCCACCGTACTTCGAAGGCATGAGCGCCACGCCGGAGCCGGTGCAGGACATCAGCGGCGCGCGCGTGCTCGCCAAGCTGGGCGACTCGGTCACCACCGACCACATCTCCCCGGCCGGTTCGTTCAAGTCCGACAGCCCCGCCGGCCGTTACCTGCTGGAAAACGGCGTGGAGCGCAAGGACTTCAACTCCTACGGTTCCCGCCGCGGCAACCATGAGGTGATGATCCGCGGTACCTTCGCCAACATCCGGCTGCGCAACCAGCTGCTGGACAACGTGGAGGGCGGCTTCACCCGCGACTTCACCCAGACCGGCGGTCCGCAGGCCTACATCTACGACGCCGCCATGAACTACCAGGCCGCCGGCACCCCGCTGGTGGTGCTGGCCGGCAAGGAGTACGGTTCCGGTTCGTCCCGCGACTGGGCCGCCAAGGGCACCGCGCTGCTGGGCGTCAAGGCCGTCATCGCCGAGAGCTTCGAGCGCATCCACCGTTCGAACCTGATCGGCATGGGCGTGCTGCCGCTGCAGTTCCCGGCCGGCGAGTCCGCCGCGTCGCTGGGCCTGTCCGGCACGGAGACCTTCTCCATCGAGGGCGTGACCGCGCTGAACGAGGGCACCACCCCGAAGACGCTGAAGGTCACCGCCACCGGCGAAGACGGCGGCACCAAGAGCTTCGACGCCGTGGTGCGGATCGACACCCCGGGTGAAGCCGACTACTACCGCAACGGCGGCATCCTGCAGTACGTGCTGCGCCAGATCTCGGCGAACTAGCCCCCGGGATCCGGCACACACCGCACAGCGGCCAACGCAGGGCGGGCGTCCGATGGACGTCCGCCCTGCGGCGTCCGGCCACCGCGCCAGCCTGCTTTCCGGCTCAGTCCCTGACCACGCGTCGCCGGCGTTGTGTGCACCCTCGCACCGGGGGAACGCAGAGTGGCGGATGGATGGCGGTAGGATTAACCGACGCTTTGTGAAGGAAAGGACCTGCTCTGTGGGATTGCTCGAGACCATCCGCGAGCCGCGCGACCTGCGCCGGATCGACATGGTCCAGTTGCAGGACCTGGCCCGGGAGATCCGCCAGTTCCTGATCACGAACGTCGCACAGACCGGCGGACATCTCGGCCCGAACCTTGGCGTCGTGGAGCTGACCCTCGGCATCCACCGCGTGTTCGATTCCCCGCACGACAGCATCGTCTTTGACACCGGCCACCAGTCCTACGTGCACAAGCTGGTCACCGGGCGGCAGGACTTCGGCACGCTGCGGCAGCAGGGCGGGCTGGCCGGCTACCCGGACCGCGCCGAATCGGTGCACGACATTGTCGAAAGCTCGCACGCGTCGTCGTCGTTGTCCTGGGCCGACGGCATCTCCCGCGCCCGCCGGCTGACCGGTGCAGGCGACCGCTACGTCGTCGCGGTCGTGGGTGACGGCGCCCTTACCGGCGGCATGGCCTGGGAAGCCGTGAACAACATCGCCGCCGACCGCGGGCGGCGCGTGGTGATCGTGGTCAATGACAACGGGCGGTCCTACGCGCCGACGATCGGCGGGCTGGCCGACCAGCTGGCCGCTTTGCGCCGGACCACCATCGACAAGGTCCGCACCCACCAGGCCTACGAAGGCACCCTGGACTGGTGGAAACGGAAGTTGCAGTCGGGCGGGCCGCTGGGCCAGTTCGCCTACCGGAGCCTGCACGCGACCAAGAAGGGCATCAAGGACTGGTGGGCGCCGCAGGGCCTGTTCGAGGACTTGGGCATGAAGTACATCGGCCCGATCGATGGGCACGACCTGGAGGCCGTCGAGGCCGCGCTGACGCAGGCCAAGAACTACCGGGGACCGGTAATTGTCCACACGATGACCGAAAAGGGCCGCGGCTACGCGCCCGCCCGCGCCCACGAGGCGGACCAGTTCCACGCCGTGGGCGTCATCGACCCGGAGACCGGCGAACCCGTCGAGTCCGGCGGCCGGCAGTCCTGGACATCCGTGTTCGCCGACGAAATCGCCGAGATCGCCGACGAACGCCAGGACATCGTCGGCATCACCGGAGCCATGCTGATCCCGGTGGGCCTGCAGAAATTCGCCAGTAAGCATCCGGACCGTGTCTTCGACGTCGGAATTGCGGAGCAGCACGCGCTGGCCAGCGCCGCCGGCATGGCCTACGGCGGACTCCACCCGGTGGTGGCCCTCTACGCTACGTTCCTGAACCGCGCGTTCGACCAGCTGCTGATGGACGTCGCGCTGCACAAGGCGGGCGTCACCGTGGTGCTCGACCGCGCCGGGGTGACCGGCCCGGACGGGCCCAGCCACCACGGCATGTGGGACATGTCGCTGCTGCAGATCGTGCCGGGGCTGCACCTGGCTGCCCCTCGCGACGCCACCCGGTTGAAGGAAGAGCTGCGCGAGGCGGTGTCCGTCGACGACGCCCCCACCGTTATCCGTTTCTCCAAGGGCTCGGTGGGACCAGAGGTCGAGGCCCTGGAACGGCTCAAGGACGGCGTCGACGTGCTGGTGCGCCGGCCGTCCGGCTCCACGGAAAACGACGTGCTGATCGTCAGCGTCGGCTCCATGAGCGAACTGGCGCTGGATGTGTCGAACCGGCTCGGCGCCCAGGGCATCAGCTCCACCGTCGTCGACCCGCGCTGGGTGCTGCCGGTGCCCCGCTCGATCATCGGCCTTGCCGCCCGGCACCGGATCGTCGTCGTGATCGAAGACGGCGTCCGCGCCGGCGGCGTCGGATCCCGGATCCGCCAGGAGATGCGTGCCGCCGGTGTGGACACGGCGCTGAACGAGGTCGGCCTCCCGGTCGAGTTCCTGGTCCACGGCACCCGCGCCGAGGTCCTGGAGCGCGTAGGACTCACCGCGCAGCAGGTGGCCCAGGACACGGTCGCGCAGGTGCTGGGCACCAAGGTCCCGTTCGCGCGCCCGCTGCCCGGCCAGGAACTGCCGACCGGCCAGATTCCCAAGATCCAGTGACCGGCCGCATGCCCGCCGAGGCCCGGCCCGGCGACATGGTGATGTTCCGCAACTGGAAATACGACGGCGCTGCCCACTGGCTGGTGCCCGGCACCTACCTGGGCTCCGACGGTTTCGGCGACTGGATCTTCCAGCCGGCCGGCTCCCTGGTCGCCCGGCCCGGCATCGCCTTCTTCGCAGCCTCCGATGCGGTGCAGTTACTGCCCCGGGAAGGCGACTACGTGGCGACGTTCTACGACGACACCTATCCCGGCGACTTCCGCATCTACATCGACCTGGCCGCCGGCATCCGGGTGGACCCGCTGCTTCCGGCCGGCTGGGAAGTCCAGCTCACGGACATGGACCTGGATGTGGTCCGCTCCGTCAGCGGCGGCGTGTACATCGACGACGAGGACGAATTCGCCGAACACCGGGTGGCCATGGACTATCCGCCGGCGCTGGCCGAACGGATCCAGGCCAGCTGCCTGGCGCTCTACGGGCAAGTGGCAGCCGAGGCCGCGCCGTTCGACGGAACGGCCCTGACATGGTTGAACAAAGGACGAACATGAGTTTCCTGCGGGTGTACAAGAAGAACGACGACGGCGCGCTGGTGTTCCGGGAGGCGTGGTTCGACGAGGACTACGGCCAGTTCGTGGTCAACCACGGCACGGTGGGCCACCAGAGCACCACCCAGGAGAGCCGGGACGTCGACCCCGAGGCCGCCGAGTCGCTGATGGACGCGTTCGCCGTGCAGTGCGCCGGGGACGGCTACGCGGAGCTCGCGCCGGGGGAGCAGCACTGGGTGATCGCCCAGTATGCGTTGAAGACGGCGGACGGCAGCGACCGGGACCGTTACCTCGAGGACAAGGCCAAACGCACCATCACCGAGTACTTCGCCTGGCGCGGGCTCGGAACCGTGGAGAAGACCGAGTTCGTCCCGCACAAGCTCAACATCTATGTCCTGGCGCCGGATGCGGCCAAGGCGGTCGCCGGCCTGAAGGTCTGCCTCCGCGAAGCCAAACTGGACTACACCAAGCTGAGCATCGGCGTCGCGCCCCACGGGGACCTCGCCGCGGTCAAACAAAAGCATCCGCTGCCGGCCAAGACGGCGTTCAGCCTGTAGGGCCGGCCGCCGGCGGGGACGGCGCTAGCCGCCCTCGGGCACGTCCAGGCCCGCGGCGCGCGCCGCCTCC